>NZ_LSIW01000035.1:0-993 GCF_001556435.1 Streptococcus sp. CCH5-D3 | reverse complement strand
ACTCACTTACTGAGGCAGATTCTGAGTTTGAAACAGACTGTGAGGCTGAAATTGATTCACTTACTGATGATGATTCTGAATTTGACTCGGATTGCGATGTTGATGTTGATTCGCTCTCTGAAGCTGAAACTGAGTTTGATACTGATTGTAATTCTGAGATTGAAGCACTTAATGATACAGACACTGAATTAGAGACTGATTGTGATTCTGAAACAGATACACTCAATGACGCTGACTCACTCAAGGAGGCTGATTCAGAAGCCAAAACTGATGCACTTGTGCTCTCTGATTCACTCAAGGATACAGACTCACTAGTTGAAACTGAAGCACTTAATGAAGCTGAAACTGAATTTGAGTCGGATTGTGACATTGATGTCGACTCACTCTCTGAAGCTGAAACTGAGTTTGAAATAGACTGTGATGCTGAGACAGAAGCACTTGTTGATGCAGACACTGAATTAGAGACTGATTGTAATCCTGAAACTGATGCACTCAATGACGCCGACTCACTCAAGGATGTTGAGTTAGATGTTGAAACCGATTCACTTGTTGAAATGAAGCTTGAAGCCGAGTTCGAAACAGATTCAACAGTTGAAATAATCGCAGAAATTGAAGCACTGAAAGCTTGAGACTGACTTTCAAATACAGAAGCACTTAATGAGCTCGATGTACTCAATGACACTGATTCAGAAGCCGAAACTGATGCACTTGTGCTCTGCGATTCACTCAATAATGCTGACTCACTAGCTGAAACTGATGCACTTACTGACGATGAAACTGAGTTTGACTCAGATTGTGACTCAGAGATTGACGCACTTTCTGAAGTCGAAACTGAATTTGATTCTGATTGTGAAGCTGATGTCGACTCACTCTCTGAAGCTGACTCGTAATTTGAGATTGATTGAGAGATCGATGTTGATGCACTTTCAGATGCTGATGTTGAGTTCGATTCAGACTGTGATGTTGATGTTGACGCACTTTCTGAAGCTGAGA
>NZ_LSIW01000034.1:0-5869 GCF_001556435.1 Streptococcus sp. CCH5-D3 | reverse complement strand
TTTAGGAGATTATGAAAAAGAAAAGTTTTAGGATGGTTATAGTATATAAAGCAAAACCTAAAGTTTTCTTAAAACGGATGAAAATTTATTTGTGATATGAAAAAGGAAGTTGACAGTTGGTCGACTTCCTTTTTAGCGATTTCTAAATGAGAGTAATTAAGCGATATCAATAGTTGTTATTTGAATTATATTTTTATACTTCTTCAGGTCCCATCAAATGTCCATTACCGTCAGCATCGAATTTGAAGGCACCAGTGTTTGTTCTAACAATGGTATTTTCAGCGCGTGCACCATTCTTAGCATCGTAATAGTGGACAGTGCCGTCATCGTCAAATTTGAATTCACCTCTAAGTTGTCTACCGTTTTGGTCGAAGTAAACATGGATGCCATTTAAGGTTTGAGGTCCTGTCAGTTTATCTCCTTTAGCATCAACATAGTAGTAGAAATCTTCACGATCTAAATCTTTACTTTCTCTTGGATACTGTCCATCCTGACCTACGATATCATTTCCAGGAATAGTGATTGTAAAGTGGAAGATGCGATCACCATCGAGATTTCGGTAATTCCAATTGTAGACGTGAACAAAGCTATTAGTGACAAGAGCACCAGAGTCTTTGTCGTAATAGTGTCCATCTGGGGCGAAGCGTCCCTTGACTTGTGCCCCATTAGGGAGGAAGTACAAGTGACTATTTCCAAAGGTTTGAGGTCCTGTTAATGGCTTACCATCAGCATCGAGATAGTACCAAGCAGTAGTATAGACATTTTGATTGTTGATGTCATCACGACCAATATAAGTTAAGATTTCTTTAAAAGCATTGGTTACGAGAGCACCAGAATCTTTATCATAGTATTTACCATTTGGTGCAAAATGTCCCTTGACTTGTGTACCAGTGAAATCATCAAAGTAGACTTTAACACCATCGATAGTTTGTTCTCCCTTGAGTTTATCACCTTTATCATTGACGTAAACCCAGTTGCCATCTTCAGTTTCAAGATAGCGTTTTGTTACAAGTGCACCAGAATCTTTATCGAAATAGCGACCATCCTCTGCAAAACGTCCTTTGACTTGTTTGCCATCCTTGTCAAAGTAGGCTGGAATGTTGTCAACGAAGTTGAGACCGATGAGATTTTTACCGTTTGAATCCTTGTAGTACCAGTTGCCCTCGTTATCACTATAATAGTGACCACCAAAAACTCGTGGTGCCTTGTCTAGGGAGATTGTAGGTGTAGGAGTGACAGGGGTATCTATTTCTTCGCCAGGTTTCATCAAATGTCCATTACCATTTGCATCGAATTTGAAGGCACCAGTATTTGTTCTAACAATGGTATTTTCAGCACGTGCACCGTTTTTCGCATCGTAATAATGAACAGTACCATCTTCGTCAAATGCAAACTCACCTCTAAGTTGTCTACCATTTTGGTCGAAATAGACATGGATGCCGTTTAGGGTTTGAGGTCCTGTCAGTTTATCCCCCTTATCATCTACGTAATAGTAGAAATCTTCGCGATTCAAATCATTGCTAGAAAGTGGGTAATGACTCATATCCAAAAATTGGTTTTCACCGTTAGGTCCAACGACTGAATTATTAGGAATGGTGATGACAAAGTGATTCACATGATTTCCGTCTTGATTTTGATAATTCCAGTTGTAGACATGGACAAAGCTGTTAGTTACAAGCGCACCAGAGTCCTTATCATAGTAGTGTCCGTCAGGTGCAAAACGTCCTTTAACTTGTGCCCCATTAGGGAAGAAGTACATGTTTGTACCACCAAGATTTTGAGGACCTTTAAGTGGCCGTCCGTCGGCATCAAGGTAGTACCAATCAGTAGTATAAATGTTTTGACCGTTGATATCATCACGACCAATATAAGTTAAGAGTTCTTTAAAGGCCTTGGTTACAAGAGCACCAGAATCTTTGTCATAGTATCGGCCATCCTCTGCAAAACCACCTTTGATTTGAATACCGTCTTGGCTAAAGTAAACAGGAACATTATCCACATAGTTCAGCCCGACAAGATTTTTGCCATTTGCATCCTTGTAATACCAGTTACCATTATCATCACTATAATAATGTCCACCAGAAATATGAGGTGCATTTTCAAGTGTTACAGAAGGTGTGACTGGCTTTTCATTTTCATCGATTGGGGCAGGTTGTTCACTGTTTTTTGTAGGTGTTTTTGTTTCTTCGACAGGAATAGGTTCATTGACTTTTTCTACCGAAGTTTTTGTAGTAGAGGCTTCTGAAGTTGCCGTTTTAATAGATATAGCTTTATTGGCCTCATTATCTTGATTGCTAATTTCTTGTTCAGAAGTGATTTCTACTGGTGATTCGCTTGCCAATTCAGATGATGCGACTTCACTGCTAGGAGCTTCACTAAGAACCGTACTTGTACTAGTAGGTAGCTCAGTATTAGTTGAGATAGGATTTGTAGTAGGTGCTTTGATCTCAACATTAGTTACTACAGTTTCTTGTTCGGGTGCAATAATTTCAGTTGATTGACCTGTAGCTTCGGGTATTTTTACTTCATCCGCAAATGTAGGGCGTGCGACTAAAGTAAAAGTAGCTAGAGCAGTTGCACAGGAAAGTGCTACGACATGTTTCTTTGACATTTGCCAATGATAATTCATTTCAGTATTCATAATAGACTCCCTTCAAAAATGAACACCGATGTTTAGGTGTGTAACATAAAGGAGCTAGGCCGTCAGAAAAATGTTAAAAGTGAGAAGATCTGTTAAAACGACTGAGCCCCATATCTAAATCTCTCAGGGTATGGCCATAAGACGATTTTATAGGCGAGCACGTCAAATGTGTGCAAGGAGAATATGCTTATGCTGTGTAATTTATATCTAGAAACAAGTGATTTTACTTATTTATCCTAATACTTTTATTTCTCTCTTTTCGTTTAATTATTGAATCCAACCTATGGCATGTGTCTTCAAATACAAAAAACTAGAGCTCTTAGTTTGAAGCATTCTCTCTAAAGCTCTAGTTTTATATTATAGACTGATGTGTGTATGAAAAGAGCCTTAGATTATCATGCCAAAGTGCCTAAGGACCAGTTTTCATGCATAAAAAATTATTTTGACGTTAGAAGTCTAAAGCCAAGTTCCTAATCCTAATCCCCTGTAGTACACTTTCAACGTTTTTAGTAAAACGCTTACATGTTCACCTATCTTTATTATAATACTTTTTTTATGACAAACAAGTTTTTTTACAAGATAATCGTAATTGTTTTAGAATTGTTCATAATTGGGTTCTATTTGTATGACATTTATTGATGATATGAAAAAGGAAGTTGACAGTTGGTCGACTTCCTTTTGTGTTGGGTAATTGTTCATAGTCACTTGTAAATGACTATCGAAGGATATGGCCAACCCCGTCATTATCGAAGTAATAAGTAACGTGATTGATTGTCAAGGTTACATTATCAGCACGATTACCAGAGCCAGGAAGATAATAGTAAGTCTTACCACCTAAAATGATGAGTTTATCTTTAGCTTGTATACCCTTATATTGTCCGTAATCATCATCGTAGAAGTAGACATGCTTTCCATCGATGACTCTTCTACCAGTCAGAATATTTCCCTTACTATTTGCATAATACCAGTTATTCTTATGTTCGAAGTATTTTCCGGTTACAAGGGCACCAGTCTCTTTGTCATAATAATGATCACCACGGTATGGATAATTAAACTCACCTTTCACTTTTTCGCCGTATCTAAAGTAGTACTGAATTCCGTCCAAATATTTAGTACCGTGAAACTTCTTTCCTTTTTCATCAACATAAAACTCTTTGCCGCCATCCTCAACCAATCTATCTGTTACTAAAGCACCGTTATCTTTATCGTAATAGTGATTATCAGGAGCAAAATGGCCTTTGTATTGGACACCATTGGTGCCGAAATAAACGTTGACGTTATCAATGGTGTGGGCACCAAGGAGGAGGTAACCCTTGTCATTGACATAGTACCAGTTACCTTCGGAATCACTGATATAGCGGTTTCGTTCAGTTGATTGACTTTTAATGCTGAGGACACCAGATTGGTCTGCCACATAGGTCTTACCATCGAAATCAAAAGTTGTATCTTTGACTTTTCGACCGTTATCTTTATCAAAATAGTAAACCCTTCCATCGATATCAACGAGCTCTCCCTTAGCTTGTCTATGAGTTCCTAAATGGAAATACATGTCGTAGCCATCAATAGTTGCAGGGCCAACGACAGGAAATCCATATTCATTATAGTAACGCCAGTATCCATCTTTATCTTGGACAAAATAAGCAGTCTTTTGTCGAAGGTCCTTAAAATCACTAGAAATGAATTTACCAACCCCATCATTATCAAATTCATAGATATTTGGAAATTCTCTCGTAATATAGTGTGTAGGAATATTCAATCGTTTATTTCTAGCAATAGTTCCATCATTGTAGAAGTAATAGTTATTGAAAAATCTGTGCACGACCATATTTCCATCATCTTGGAAAAAGTACTTATTACCATTGATGGTTTGCCATCCTGTGACTGGTAGGCCATCGGCACCAAGATAATACCGTTCGAGTTCAGGATGTTCATTGTTATCATAATTTGCATAAGGAGCAAAGTCAAATCTTACTTCTTTAGCATAGTTTTCTTCAGGAATGAATCGTCCAGCTTTGAAGGTGACGAGGCGGTTCGCCACAAGGGCGCCGTTATCTGGGTCGTAAAAATAGGATTTACCATTGACCTTACGGCGTTCCCCCTTGACCTGTCTACCATTTGAATCAAAGTAATAGGTCAAACCATCAATAGTTTGTGGTCCAGTCATAAGTTTTCCATCTTTATCCATATAGTACCAGTGACCACCATTATCTTGTAGAAAAGCGGGATGGTTATTTGCCACTGTAACGATACCATTAGGATCAATATTGAGTTTGAAATCACCGTTGTTGAGATGTGTGTCTTTAACTAATTGTCCTGCATTTTCTTTGCCAGCATCTCCAAACAGATAGAGCTTGTCACCAACCACGTTCAAGCCGTAGCTAAGTTGGCCGTTTCTATCAGGATTAAAGTAATAGGTTTGTCCTTTGATATCTTGTAAGCCAGAAACTCGCACGCCATCGCTACCTAGATAGTAAGTTTGACCATTTTCTTCAACAAATTCATCATGGAGCATACGTGCACTATCTGTAAAGTAATAGAGTTTTCCATCAATGGTTTCGAAACCAGGATGTTCTCGCTCTTTTTTGAAATAATAGCGTTCTCCATTAATATCTTGCCATCCCATAAGCTTATTACCGTTGTTATCGTAGTAATAAGTTACGTAATAAGGATGTCTTGTGGTAATAAGACTACCTAAATAGTTTTCTGTTTCAATGCGTTCTTCTTTTTCGGTAACAAATCCATTCCTTTTTTCAGTAAAGGCAGAACGGTCAGTTCCTCTTGTGGTATTTTCGATTGGGATATCACCGACAGGTGACGCATTCTCAGCTGTAACACTCTCACTAGTCGTTGCAATTACCTCAGAATGTGCAGTTTCAGAATGCGCTACTTCCGAACTAGCTGTACTTGTCACTTCAGAGCTTGGTTTTTCAGAGACTGTTTCTGTTGAAGGAACTTCTAAGGTAGCTACTGGTGCTTCTGATACTGTAGCAGTCTCGCTAGAAGGGGTAGCAGGTGTATTTTCTGTAGGTTTAGCTGTGGCTTCACTAGTCGCTGGAGCCTCAACGTCAATAGCGCCTTCTTTGATGATGGTTTCAACAGTCGCTTCATTAACAGGGGTAGACTGTTCTTCAGCTGAAGCATAGTTAAGGCCAGCAAAACTCAATCCCAAAGCCAGTCCTGTCACTGCAATAGTTACCCAATGTTTTTTAACTTTGTGAAGTTTAAAAT
>NZ_LSIW01000033.1:0-663 GCF_001556435.1 Streptococcus sp. CCH5-D3 | reverse complement strand
TCCTACTTAACAAATACTAATCAAATGATATTTATCTATATTTTAATAAATAATAGTTAAACACCCTTTGGCTTTTAAATGGATTTGCATAAAAAAATCAGAATTCCTATTAAAATTCTGATTCAGAATGAAGACAAACATCGTTTTTGATGCTTGTCTTTTTTTATATTCACACTTAATTCTCCCATAATCCAATAATATTGAGGTATTTGGATAAAATAACAGGTCTTCCCTACCATCATTTTTACCAATTTTTTGATATTTAGACATGCCAAAGTAAGCCCAACCTTATCTTCCATTTTGGACTTTCCTTTTTCTCTGGTATAACGCAAGTTATGATATTCTTTAGCTGTTCCGAATAAACGTTCTATCGTTTCTTTCCGGTGTTGGTACCGTTCCTTCATCCCACTTTGATGACGGATATCTTCACAGATTTCTAAGGCATCTTTCCAAATATGACGCACAACAACTTTTTGGTGCTGGCGACTTTCAGTACAAATCGCTAACTAGGAGTACCTCATCAAATACCTTTTCTTTTATTATACTCCTTCGAAGCAAGAAAAGTCCCCAGAAGTATAACTTCTGAGGACTTTGTCTTCAATCTGAAGGAGGTATTTTTATACCTCTTTTTGTTCACTCTTCAATTATGCTGTCACTGTCCAT
>NZ_LSIW01000032.1:0-6384 GCF_001556435.1 Streptococcus sp. CCH5-D3 | reverse complement strand
GGTATTCTGCATAAGGTTGGTAATAATAAGTTTCGATTCCCTGTGCTGCTGAACTGCCTTATGCCAAATCAAATCATCTTGTCCATTGGCTAAACTCCAAGATGGAACAAAAACCTCTTTAACACCTAACGGTGCAACAATATTGCGGATAACCGCATCAAAGGTACCAGTTACCTTGTTGTTGTTCTCAATTGAGAAGCTAGCCTTCGGTTTTAAAACATCAGTATCATTAGATGAACCTGAGGCATGAGTCAACTTAGCAGGTTCAGCCACAACCTCACTTGGAACCTCAGAAGCAGTCGATACCGAAGCATTTTCTGAACTCGCTAGTGTGTTCGCCTGAACTACAGATTCAGAGGCAACGACTCTTGATTCAGATGCTACAATCGTTGTTGAGCTTGCTTGGCTGACTTGTGGAGCACTTGAGTTTGTTACTTCACTTGTAGCAGTAGCAGCTACCACCACGGTTGAACTTGGTCTTGCTGATGGTGACTCTTGTGCAAGAACTGCTCCACCACCAAAAATATCTGCTGCAGTCGCAGGTTGATACTGGTTCCCTTCAGTAACCGTAGGCATTTGCGTAGCTACCTCATCCGCACTGGCCACCTGAGTGGTCACCGCCATGAGGACAGCTGCACTGGCATAGTAGATAAAATCTTTTGTTCGCATTTAACTTCCCTTTGACACTTTTTAATACGTCACCCATTTTACCATAGAAAATATCTTACGAATAGAGGAAAAGTGATAATTCTCTAAAAAAACTACAAAAATGATAAAAATTTAAGTAATTTCTATGCTAATAGTACTAACACAATCCAAAATAATAACGTAAAACCCTATAAATATAAGATTTTAACCTTGTATATAATATTCTGAAAATAGGTAAATAACAACATAACTATCAAAAATCAACACTAAAAAAGCCCTTAGAAGTTTCCTTCTAAAGACCTTTGATTGATAGATTAAGCAAAGACAGAGAAGAATGGTGCACCAAGCTTAGTATCCATTGCATCTCTACTCTGAACACCATGAATGTAATCCAATGAATACCATCCATTGTTATTGGCGTTAAATGGATCACGAACATATGTTTTACCATTATCATAGCCATGAAGTACAATTTCATGCGTGTAAGGATAATTGATAAATTGACTTGCTCCTACTGCCGCCAAAACATGTTGCCCTGACATCAAAGCTGAAGCAATGTTAGCAATACTTGAAAGTACGTTGCTCTTCAGACCCCAATTTTTACTTGCTAATACAATACCATCTGCATCAGTACCAGCGACTGATGTTTTGTTAAATGAATTTGTATTGTAATACAAATAATCCGCAACTGTCGTTGGTGCAATGACAGTTCCCAAAATATCTGTAAAAGTCATGGCAAGTGATGTTGGAACACAGCCAGATTGATCCATATTGCTGACACCATACCACTTAGAAGCCCAACGAGGATCACGTTGAGAATAATAAGTCGTCTGAGGCTCAACACGACGATTACGTGGAGCAAGAGCTGTCTCACCAAGGTTGAATCCATCTACAGTATTGTCTACATAGTCTACATAAACATGAGTCGTATAGTTACCGATGAGATTCTTATGATTAACAGTCGATACATTGATTTCAGTATGTGTTCCAGTAGGTGCTGTATTGTACCAAGAAAGGTTTCCTTGGTTGCTTTCTGACCATACAGCTACACGAATATTCTTAATCTGACGTCCTTGTGGCGCTTGATCAACTACAACTGTAAAACTACCTGCTTCTGAATTAACATTAGTGATATAGGTTTGCGTTTTAGTCTTAGCATTACGGAATTCAACTGTTGTCGTTGTCCCTCCTACACCAACTTGTGACCCATCATTTAAAATGTAGTACAAATGAATATTGTACAAACCTGTTGAATTTTTGTGGTTAGTAGCTTGAACATTTACCGTATAAGTGCCATTAGCTTGACGTGTGGCTTCATACCAACGAATGTCATCTTGACCATCTTTTTCAGACCAAATAGGTACTTGAACAGTACGAACACCTTTAGGACTATAAACATCACTGATAATGACATCAAAAGTACCAGTATCTTTATTGTTATTAACTACTGAAATGGCACCTACTGGTTTATTATGTTTTACGTCTACAATGGTTTCAGTGACATAATGACGTTGGTTGGCATTATCTACGATGTAAACGTCAGCACGGTAATTTCCTAGTGAATTTTTATGCTCACTAGCCTTAATAGTGACACGGTAGCTACCATCAGATTGGCGACTAGCCTTGTGCCAAACGAGATCATCTTGTCCATTAACGAGACTCCATGAAGGAACTAAAACTTCCTTAACCCCATTTGGTGCTACGATATTGCGGATAACAGCGTCAAATGTACCTAAATCAGCATTATTATTTTCAATAAAGAGGCTTGCACTAGGACGAGTTTGAGAAACTTCTACCACTTTTTCAGTAAGGTAGAAACGTTTGTTAGAGTCATCTACAAGGTAGGCATCGGCACGGTACTTACCAGTTGAATTCTTATGATCCGTTGCTTTGATAGTCACTCGGTAAGAACCATCGGCTTGACGAGTTGCCTTATGCCAGATAAGGTCGTCTTGACCACCAGCTAAACTCCATGAAGGAACAAGAACTTCTTTCAAACCTGTAGGAGCAACAATGTTACGAACAACTGCATCAAAAGTGCCTGCTGCAGTATTGTTGTTTTCAATCGTAAGGACACCACTTGGTCGAGCATAATCAACAGCCACTACTTTTTCAGCAATATAATGGCGATTGTTAGAGTTATCCTCGATATAAGCATCGGCACGGTAATTTCCTTTAGTGCCCTTATGCTCACTTGCCTTAATGGTTACACGATAGCTGCCATCAGTTTGCTTAGTCGCCTTATGCCAAATAAGGTCGTCTTGGCCATTTTCAAGACTCCATGATGGCACCAAAACTTCTTTAACACCTAGTGGTGCTGAGATATTAGTGATAACGGCATCAAAAGTTCCAGCCTTAGCATTATTGTTTTCAATAGCAAAACTTGCTTTAGGTTTCAACTGCTCAGGTGTCTTACCAATGAAAACTTGAGTAGTTGTTCCACCAACACCCGTCAATTGACCATCTTTTTGAACATAATAAAGGTGGATATTATAAAGCCCTGTCGAGTTTTTATGAGCTGAAGCCTTAACGTTTACTGTATAAGTTCCATTATTTTGACGGTTAGCCGTATACCAGATAATGTCATCTTGACCATTAATTTCTGACCAAATTGGAACAGAGACCGTTTCAACACCATTTGGTGCTTTGACATTAGAGATGACTACATCAAAGCTACCAACAGTTGGATTATTGTTGACAATAGAAATGGTTCCACTCAAATTGCCTTGAGTTGCATCAACCTCAGCACTAGCATTAGCTGTGAAACGTCCTGTATAATCCACGCTGTGGTCGAAGACATGTTTACTTGGCAAGAGATTAGCCGTAGCTGAAAACTGCCATGCACCAGTTTTGGCATTATAGCGCATGTTTTTGGCACTCGTTGCTGTAAGAGTTGATGATGGGTACTGTGCAACCCAGAAATTTTCAATCCCAAATTGAGAGGTTGAGACAGGTCCACGGTAGCCTAGATTATTCTCATCCAACCAGCTAGCACTTGTGTAGAACATCAAGTTGTTGTAGCCATGCTTATGCATTTCGTTAACCCATGCTTGAGTGTTACGGTTGATATTTGGAAGCATCTTAGAGTCTTCGAAATCATTAACCATAACAGTACTCTTTGGAAGGTTAAGGTTTTGTGCAGCTTGAATGTAGAAACGAGCCTCTGCACGTGCTTCTTCCTCTGTTGTGTATCGAGAAAAATGATAGGTAGATACTTGAAGACCGGCAATTTGAGCATTACGAACTTGTGATGGTGCTTTAGGGTTGTTGTACCAAGTATCCTCAGTCAACTTGACAACGACACCACCAACACCTTGGCGTGCTAGAGCACGATAGTCATCTACACTGATTTCACCATTATGGCTGCTGACATCGATAAAAGTCTTCGGTTGCACCTTAAGGGTTGGCGAAGGAACATCCGTAGAATTCGTTAATTTAGCAGGTGTTGCTACAGTGCTGTTAGGGGCTTCAGAAGCTGTTGAATGTGCAGAAGCGGTCACACTCTCAGAGCTAGCGTTTGAAGTCACTGCTGATGTAGACGTAACAATCGTTGTTGAGTTAGCTACAGATGTTGATGCAGTTGCCGTTGCAGCCTCGGAACTCTGTGAAGCAGGAGACGTAGATACCACTGGAGCACTAGCTTTTGCCACTTCACTCGAAGCTTCGGGTGCTGAAACCGTTGAACTAGGAGTTACAGGTAAGGCTGCTTCTCCACCAAAAATCTCAGCCGCTGTCGCAGGTTGATACTGATTTCCTTCAGTAATAGAAGGCGTTTGTGTTGCCACTTCGTCTGCTTGAGCAACCTGAGTAGTTACAGCCAAGAGAACAGCCGCACTAGCATAGTAGATAAAATCTTTTGTTCGCATTTAACTTTCCTTTTGCATTTGTAATACTTGAACCATTTTACCACAGAAAAACTCTCGTGGAAAGGTTATTATTAAAAATTTTCTAAATAAAATAGAAATATTATAAAATTATAAACAAACTTCTCTCTTGATAGAAAACTCTTTAACTTATTATTCGTATGTTTCTACAAAACTATTGAAAATCCATAACGATTTTTTCAAATAAATACAAATGAAAATGTATGAAAAAATTCCCGAACCTTTGTCCGAGAATTTTATCAGTATTATTTACGTTTTGGTGGGTTATGGATAGCTTCTCCAAGTACATCAGCAAAGGCTTCGTACATGTTTTCAGAGAAGGTTGGGTGACCGTGGATAGATTGCAAGAGTTCATCTACAGTCAATTCATTTTCCATAATTGTTGACGCTTCGTTAATCAATTCAGCTGCAGCCGGTCCAATGATATGAACACCAAGGATTTCATGGTACTTCGCATCTGCAACGACTTTAACAAAACCTTGAGCTTCGTTTGAAGCAATAGCACGTCCATTACCAGCAAAGCTTGATTTACCAATGAGGACATCACCATATTTAGCGCGTGCATCTTCTTCAGTAAGACCACACATTGCGACTTCTGGGTGTGTGTATACAGCAGCTGGTGTGTAGTCAAGGTGAGCCTTACGAACGTTACCATGCATAGCATTTTCAGCTGCAACTTCACCCATACGGTAAGCAGCGTGAGCAAGCATCTTAGTTCCGTTTACATCACCCGGTGCATAGATACCAGGGATTGATGTTTCTTGATAAGCATTCACTTTGATACGACCACGGTCTAATTCAAGGTTAAGATTTTCAAGACCATCCAACTGAGGAACACGACCGATTGAAAGAAGGGCGCGATCAGCTACAATCTCTTCACCATTATTAAGTTTAAGGGTCAATTGGTTGTTGGCTTCAACAATTTCAGAAACACCAACAGAAGTCATGATCTTCATGCCCTTCTTAGCAAGGATTTTTTGAAGTTCAAGTGATACTTCTTTATCCATAGCAGGGATAATGCGGTCAGCCATCTCAACAACAGTTACTTCTACACCGTATGAAGCATAAACAAGACCAAGTTCGATACCAACGACACCACCACCCATAACAGCAAGTGATTTAGGTAATTCACGCAAGTCAAGGATATCATCTGATGTCATCACAAGTTGTGACTCAATTCCAGGGATATTGATACGTGAAACTTTTGAACCAGTCGCAAGGATAATATTACGTCCCTTGATTGTTTCTGAACCAATAGTAACTGTCTTATCTGGGTTAACTTGACCAAGACCATTGAAAATAGTAACCTTGTTAGCCTTCAAAAGACCTTGAACACCACCAGTAAGTGTCTTAACAACAGAGTTCTTAAAGTCAACAGTCTTATCCATATCGATACTGTAGTTTGTTGACGCTAGGTTGATACCACGACCTGCAGCAATCTTAAGCCCATCAAGGATTTCTGCATTTTTAAGGTAGGTCTTAGTTGGAATACATCCTTTATTCAAACATGTTCCACCAAATTCAGATTTTTCAATGATAGCAACCTTACCACCAAGTTGTGCCCCACGAATGGCAGAATAGTAACCAGCAGGACCACCACCGACAACAATAATATCGTACTCATTGTCAGCAAGTGGTGCTTTTTCTGCAGGAGCTGCTGGGGCAGGAGCTTTAGGAACTTCAAGACCAGCAGATTCTAATTGAGCAGTTGCTTCTGCAACAGGTGCACTGGCTGCATTATCAGCCACAACTTCACCCTCTGCTCCAATATAACCAATAACCTCAGTAACTGGTACTGTTTCACCAGCCTGACGGGTAATCTTCAAAAGAACACCAGAATCTTCTGCTTCAA
>NZ_LSIW01000031.1:0-213 GCF_001556435.1 Streptococcus sp. CCH5-D3 | reverse complement strand
ACAAGATTGGTGAAGCCACAGCTGATGAAAATGGTAAAGCGACTATCACACCAACTGTTGAGATTCCAGCAGGTGCGGTAACAGCGAAAGCTACAGACCCAGCAGGTAATGTATCAGAAGCAAGTGACCCAGCTACAGCAAGCGCAGATACAGAAGCGCCAGCTAAACCAGTTGTCGATACAGACCTTACAGGTAAAGCCGGCACTAAGACAC
>NZ_LSIW01000030.1:0-1590 GCF_001556435.1 Streptococcus sp. CCH5-D3 | reverse complement strand
CATAGCTATAGTAGTCTGGTTTTTCTTTTTTATTAAGTGCAAAGAGCATTTGACCTAAAGATTTCACACGACTCGATTCCTATTGTAAAGGATGTGCCTACTTTACCACAATTTTTAAAGATAAAAAAACTCTCCCTGCACAGCAGAGAGAGTTCGTTCGGATTTTGTTAAGCAAGATGCTATTATCCAATTTAAACTTATGTAGACTAATAAAAGTCTGGAATATTAATCCATCTTTGTCCCTTTATTTATTATCTTGCCCATTTTCCCCAATCCAATCAGTAAGAGAGGGAAAGAGAATAGCGTTACAAGGCCCAGGATGACAAAGACTACTACAAATCCATAACTATCGATGAACCAACCCGTCAGTGGGAAGATGACAATCATGGATAGACTAAACATCATCGAATTGATGCTCAGCATGGTTGCCCGTACACTGGATGGTAAATAGCCTTGTAAATCATTGTAGTAAATGGGTTGATAAAACGCATAAAGTGCATTGGTCAAGAGATAAACACTTAGATAGACGAATGGAGTTCTCAACCATACCAACAGCAAGGCCAACCCTGTCAGCGCAACCAGAATTGGAAAGACTTGATTGCTATTCCATTTTTTCCCGATTTGACTAGCTAGATAAACAGCTAGAAGATTTAAGAGACTACCAACAAGCATGATGAGCGATACTTGCCAACTGGCTAGGTCACTGATTTTCTGTTGGTAGTAAAAATAAAACATACACATGATGGTTCCTAGCAGTTGATAGGTGAGCATCCAGTAAAATAAGACCGGTTTCTCCTGCCATTCTTGTTTCACCACCACCAATATCCGTTTTAAGGTTAAGCGATTTCTTTCATCACTCTTAGTTTCTGGCTCCTTCATCAGAAAAATCAAGAGAATGGAAACTAATGAAAGGCCAATCGCAATATGATAGGTCAAGGCCAAGGCTCCGTGAACAAAGAAACCAGCAACAACTGTACCTAGAGTTCGGGTGACTTCTGCCACACCAGACAAAAAGCTAGAAATCTGAAGATAGCGGTCCTTTTGACCTGCTTCAACTGCTGAATCATATAAGAAAGCCGTACTGGTCCCCGAGTCAAAATTGTAAGACCAAGCATTGACCATCATGGCAATCGCATAGATCCAAAAATTTCCCTGACCAAGTAAGATCAAGACAGAGGATCCAATACTGGCCAAGCGAGCCAAATAGAGATTGGTCTTGTAGCTAAACCGATCGGCCAACATACCTGATGGAATCTCACACAAGAGACTTGTCCCATGAAAGATACTTTCTAGTAAACCGATTTGAAGTAAGGAAAGACCATTCTGAATGAAAAATAAAATCCAAAAACTGGTGATTCCAAAATAAGATGTGAATTCCAGTCCTGCTAGAAGTGGAATATTGCCTTTGTAAGTTCTTTTAAACATCGTTTTCTCACTTTCAATATGTAATTTGATTGTTTCTAAAAGACTTACTTAGAGTTGCCTACATTTTCCTCACCTCTTTCATTAAAAGTAAAAACGCCAGTTGGCGTTTTTATTTCAGATACTTTTTGACATAGCTATAGTAGTCTGGTTTTTCTTTTTTATTAA
>NZ_LSIW01000003.1:0-26253 GCF_001556435.1 Streptococcus sp. CCH5-D3 | reverse complement strand
TTTTGAATTGTTTTAAAACGCTAAAATCTAATTACTTATATTTGGTTCCCCACCAGAATTTCTTTCTGGTGGGGATTTTTTATATCTTAATTACAAAAATAGAGCAATAAGCAATGATATGGGGTCAGAAAAATTTTTCCTTTTCTGCTGTTCAGTACTAACTCTTACATCATACCTAGATAATGGGGTAAAATCAAAACTCTCTGATTGTTATTTATTTGTAAAAAATTCACTTTAATCATTTGCTATATTTCCTTCGTTCACATTTAGCCCATAAATTTCAAAATCATGATAGAATCCATTATAGAACTCGAATTGGGAGATTTCGCTTTCCTTTTTAAAACCTAAACTGATTGGTATAAACTTACTTTTAACATTATCAACATCTATATAAATCAAAAGCTTATCAATTTTAAATTTGGATGGAATGATTTTTATTAATTTTTTTAAACCCTGTTTTACAAAACCTTGATTTTCATATTTTTCTGATATCCAATATCCAATTTCAGCTTGATGTTTTTGTAAATCAATATTATGTATATCTATCATCCCTACTGGTTTCTGATTGACGCAAATTGTTAACATAAATAACTCATTGCGCTCCATTTTTTCACGTGCATACTTTATAAACGCTTTTTCATTTTCAACACTTTTCATTTCATCCACCCAAGGAAGCCACATAGCAAGACGTTCTCGTTCAGTAGAAACAGTCTCATATAACCCTTCACTATGGCTATCGGATATATAAAAAAGTTGGCATCGTTTCCCACGTGATTTAAACTCTATGAATAGTTCCGAGTCCAAGTTGGTAGAATCCATTTCATACTCCTTGTTATAAATGATAATATTCTTTAACTCTTTATTTACGAAATCATTATATAACTTTTTTACTACTTTTCATATGAATTAAATTTTGTCTATCTTTTTAAGGTCAGAGCCTATTACAACAACAAACGATTTAAGGTAAAACAAAAGGACTTAGTCCTATACAGTAGAAAACTAAATCCTTCACTAAATTATTTGTCTAACTTTCTGGTATCAGTACAAGTTTACATCACTCAACTCTTCACATAGTCAGGATAGCATAGATAGATGTTTGCTTACTTAGTGAAATCCAATACTTTACGTCCTTGAATTTCACCTTTTTCCATTTGATCAAAGACTTCTACCGCTGTATCAACAGGAACAGTTTCAACAACCGGTACTACCAATCCTTGTGCACCAAAGTCGAAGGCTTCTTCTAAGTCTTTACGTGTACCTACAAGAGATCCAACAACACGGATACCATCTAGAACTGTTTTGACAATTGAGAGTTCCATATATTCAGATGGGAGACCAACCGCAACGACTGTTCCACCAGCACGTACACTATCGATAGCCTGATTGAAAGCAACCTTAGAAACAGCGGTTACAACAGCACTGTGTGTACCACCAGTTTTTTCTTGGATATAGCCTGCTACATCTTCAACTTCTTTACCATTTGCCACTAAATCAGCGCCAGATTCTTTAGCCAAATCTAGTTTATCTTGATTGATATCAACTGCTACTACTCGTGCGTTAAAAACTTTCTTAGCGTATTGAATAGCCAAATTACCTAGTCCTCCAGCACCATATATAGCTACCCATTGACCAGGTTCAACTTTAGCCTCTTTAATGGCTTTATAGGTTGTAACTCCCGCACAAGTAATAGATGAAGCTTGAGCTGGATTAAGTCCGTCTGGAACTTTCACAGCGTAGTCAGCAGTAACCAAAGCATAGTCACTCATACCACCATCAACACTATAACCAGCATTTTTTACAGACCGACAGAGTGTTTCACGTCCAGTTGTACAATATTCACAGTAGCCACACCCTTCGAAGAACCAAGCAATTGATACGCGATCACCTTTTTTAAGTGTTTTAACCCCTTCGCCAACTTCTTCAACAATACCAATTCCTTCATGGCCTAAGATACGACCTGGAACTTGACCAAAGTCTCCATGGGCTACGTGAAGGTCAGTATGGCAAACACCACAGTATTCAACTTTAACCAAGGCTTGACCATGACCAACCACCGCTGGTTTTTCATGGTCCACAACTTCAACACCTGTGCTTGCTTGATTAACAACAACTGCTCTCATCTTAATTACCTCCATATGATAACTTTTAACGCCCTCATTATAGCACTCTTAGAAACAATGTCAACGCTTACATAAAGAATTTCTCATTCACAGAAAAATTTCTTGAAAGCTCCAACTACCAATTAAAGACATACTATTTCTTCCGCTTAATGTGACATGATTTAATCATTTCCAAGATACCTATACTGTCTCACGAGTGTCTTGGAATCCAAAAGGCTGACTTCAAAATGGAAATAATGATTGCGTCCGTCTCTAGCATTCTCTTTATTGAGTAGAAAATAATTCTTTTGACTGATTGCCATCTCTCTTAAAATATCATCCGTCAAAAAGGTCAAGGGTATATCCATAGCAGAATAGCGATAAAAATCTTCTTCAAATTTTAAATAGCTATCAGAAAAATAGTCAATTTGAAGTTTATCATCATAAATTTTTCTCTTCTTCATCTATGTTTTCAACCCCCAAACTAATTTCTAGTATATCCTTTGTTCGAATACGTTTATGTCGCTTGAAAGATTTTATAGTAACTTGATTAAAATCCAAGTCAACCACATAACCACTAAACCTACAGCGCCTACCTTGATCCTTTATCTGGAAATTCCCCAATAATTGCCCCAAATAAAGCTGGTTCAATAAAGTGAACTTCTCTAAATCATCCAAATGATTAGTTAGATTTTCTTTAGTCTTATCTTCATTTAGGGAACTTGTGTGCTCCGATAAGAAAAATCCCATCCACTTCATCATTCCCCTATCTTGATGTTCCCTAGCTGATTGAAAGGGAAGGTAACTACGGTCTATCATTTTAAGCCATCTAATCCCCCAGCTGAGTGGCCACCAATAAGCTTGCTTCGAGCAAGACTCCTAGATGCCTCCTGTAAAGCTGTTGCTTTTTGAATGGTCCTAAAGCCAAATTCCTGACGAATACTATCTATAGCTGACTGAAGCCTTTCTTCTTTATCAACATCATCTGGATTATCAAATAAAGAAAGAATTTGGATCTTTTCATCTACAAAATTTGCATAAGAAACACTGACACTTCGAACAGCCCCTCCTTGATATTTCTTCCTAAAGAGTGAAATGACATGCCCTATTAGTATTCTTGTATTATTGGCAGGCTCAATCTTCATCTGTGCTTGTAACGAACGCTTGCCCTCTAACTTTGAAAATCCAATGCTAATGGAAACTTGACAAGCTTTCTTATGAGCTCGTCTTAACCTAATGGCTACCTGCTCCGCCATCTCTCTTAGAATCAATTCAATATCAGCTTGACGCTCATAGTCTCGTGGTAAGATTTGAGAATTTCCTAAGCCATGTGACTTTGGTTTATAAGGTTTATGAACATTACTCTCATCAATACCGTTAGCATGAAAAAAGAGGTCTAAACCTACAATACCTAACTTCTTTTTAAGAATATCAGGATTGCTATTAGCAAGTTCTCGAATGGAGCAAATTCCCAACTTGTTTAGCCGCTTCTCCATCCGCTTACCAATCCCCCAGAAATCAGTCATATGGGAAATATTCCAAACCTTAGTCTCGACATCTTCATAGGACCAGTTGGCTCTCATAGTAGCCGTATGTTTAGCCTCATTATCAAGAGCTAACTTAGCCAATAAGGGATTGCTGTTAGACATTCCAACTGTCGAGTAAATACCTGTCTCCCTCCAAATATCTCTTTGAATACGCCCTGAAATCATATCTAACTTATCTTTTCTAGTAATAGTCCTATCGGGAATAAAGTAATTCAGTGACGACGTGAGATCAATGAAACCCTCATCAATGGAATAGGGAAGAATATCTTCAACACTGGCATAATTCTGGAAAATGTGTTGAATCTGGATATTCTTTTTTATATAGATATCCATTCTAGGAGGAACGATAAAGGTAACCTTGGCCCAAGATTCGATGTAATCTACAAAAGCTCTATCCGTTGGAAGTCCCTGCTTTTTGGCATTATAATAATGAAACTTACGAGAATGAATGTCAAAAGGCAAGTCATAAGAACGACTAACATTTGACTTGCCAAAAACTTGCTTAAAGATAGGGGAAGAGGCTAGTATCAAACCATTCGCATTTTCAGCCCTACTCATCACACATAGAGAGGTCTTAAGAGGGTGCAGTCCACGTTCAACACACTCCACACTTGCATAGAAAGATTTCATATCTACAAAAGCAATATCACTTTGCGGTTCTCTTGAATAATCAAAATATCCCATGCTTGCCCTTTCGTTAGTTTATAAACTAACACTAGTATAAATTATAACTTCTTATATTTCAAGTATTTTCCATAAAAAAATAACAACATCCCTTCTAGAATGTTGTTATCCTTCTATTTTTTCCCTTTAACTTGGTCTGTGGCAACATCTTCGCCAAACCACTTGTTAGAAATCTTTTGGAATTCTCCTTTTTTATAAAGGGTTCTAAATCCTTGATTGATTTTTTTGATCAGTGTCTTATCTGCTTTACGAGCACCTACAGCAAAGCTTTCACCTTCATAACCAGCAGGCATAACATTATACTGATCCAGAACCCCTGATTTTTCTAAGTAGTAATTAGCATACACACGGTCAATCAATAGACCGTCAATACGTCCACTATCAAGGTCAATCAAGGCTTGAGTAAAGGTCGAATATTGGACTGCTTTTTGGTTGGCAACGATATCCTTCAAAATCTTCGGAGAAGCATTGAAAGCATCATAACCGGAAGACCCTGCTTGGGCACCTAAGGTCTTACCTGACATTCCAGCAACAGAATCAATTCCCGAAGACTTTTTGGTTACCAGTACTTGTTCATTGACCATATAAGGTTCCGTGAAGTCCGCAGACTGCTTACGCTCATCCGTGACCGAGTAACCATTCCAAATGAGGTCAATTGTCCCATTCTTCAGTTCTGTTTCTTTCATATCCCAGTCAATAGCCTGCCATTCGACATCGATACCATACAATTTAAAGACTGCAGTTGCAAGATCAATATCAAAACCAACATAGCTACCATCCTTTTCCTCATATCCCATAGGAACAAAGGTTGCATCAA
Organism: Streptococcus sp. CCH5-D3; assembly: GCF_001556435.1. NCBI lineage: Bacteria > Bacillati > Bacillota > Bacilli > Lactobacillales > Streptococcaceae > Streptococcus > Streptococcus sp. CCH5-D3. The sequence goes on along the minus strand of NZ_LSIW01000003.1, from coordinate 21,106 downwards.
AACCAATTTTGATTTTCTTTTCTTTGGTATAGGTTTGCCACTGATCTTTCTGAGTTGCAAAATGTGAGCGCGAGCTGCAAGCTGATAGCGCAAACAAAGGCAAAATGACAAGACAGCCTAGCAAAATCGTTTTTACTATTTTTTTCATGGAAAATCCTCACTATTTTGGATTGATAGTGACAATCTCATCGGCGATGTGTTGTGCAAACTGCATATCGTGAGTGATAACGATTTGCGTAATCCCAGTCTCACGATTCTGCAAAATCAATTTCTCCACTTCTTGACGCAACTCAGGGTCAAGAGCTGATGTTGGTTCATCATAGCCGACAATTTTCGGATCAATCATCATAGCACGCGCAAATGCAACACGTTGTTTTTGTCCCCCAGAAAGAGAGTAAGGATAAGCATTTCCGTGAGCTCCAAGGCCTAAACGGTCAAGCAGAGCTTGAGCTTTTTTCTGAGCATCCTCCTTAGACATTCCCATCGTCTTAATTGGAGAAAGCGTTAGATTGTCTAAGACTGTTAAATGTGGAAACAGTTGGAAATCTTGGAAGACAAAACCGAGCAAATTACGACTTTCCATCTGATCCAAAGGAATCTCTTCATTTTCATAAATAATTTGTCCTGAATCAATGGTTTCAAGACCTGCTAGCATACGCAAGAGAGTCGTTTTACCACCACCAGATGGTCCGACAATAGCCAAGATTTTTCCTTCTTCTACTGTCAGATTATACTTATCAAAAATTTTGTGTTGACCAAATTGCTTGGAAATATTTTTTAATTCTAACATAAGGTCTCCTATTTATAATAGTTGAATTTCTTTTCGATGTTTTTCGAAGCCACAGTCACAACACCCACAAGGATAAGATAGATAGCTCCGGCCACAAACATCGGTGCTAAGGTCGCATCACGGTTCGCAGCGGTACGACTTTCCAAAAGAAGGTCTCCAACCCCAAGCACATAAACCAATGATGAATCCTTAACCAAGTTAATAATCTCGTTAAAGATACTTGGCAAGACAATCTTGACCACCTGAGGAAGGATAATGTAGCGGATGGTTTGGAAAGGACTAAGTTTAAGCATTTTTGCTGCTTCGTATTGTCCTTTCGGAATAGCCAAGATTCCTCCACGGAAAATCTCTGCGAAATAAGCTGCATAGTTAAGCGTAAAAGCAAGAATAGCAGCTGGTAGACGATCAAAGACAATCCCAACACTTGGAAGAACATAATAAACGAAGATCAATTGTAAAAGGAGAGGCGTTCCACGCATAATCCAAACGTAAAGGGTTAATAACCAATTTAAAGGTTTGAATTTAATCTGCATTAAGAAAGCAAGTACAATCCCTAATGGAATCGACAGTACGATAACAATGAAAAATACTTGAAGTGTGACTACCGCACCGTTCAAAAGGGCTGGTAATACTTCCAAAACGTATGACATATAAACTCCTATAATTATTTAGTATTATTGAATATTATACCAATTTTTTTGAAAAAATGATATAAGATTTTGAAAATAGTAAAAAGGAGTGCGACTAGACCCAATTTTCAAAATGAGTTCATAATCACACTCCTGGGAGACTTAAATAGTCTGTCCTGAGAAACAAACAATACTTAAGTCTAGCATCCCTAAAGCTTATTTTAGATTTTCTTAACAAATTCAGATTTAAGTTTCATAGCACCAAAACCATCAATCTTACAATCAATGTTATGGTCACCTTCAACCAAACGAATATTTTTAACACGTGTGCCTTGTTTAATATCTTTTGGCGCACCTTTCACTTTCAAATCTTTAATAACTGTAACAGTATCACCGTCAGCAAGACGTGTTCCATTACTATCAAGAACCACAAGTCCTTCTTCTTCTGCAACTTCGTTTGGATCCCACTCATAGGCACATTCAGGACATACAAGCAAGATTCCATCTTCATAAACATACTCTGAGTTACATTTTGGACAATTTGGTAATGACATAATTCTCTCCTAAGATTGTGATATAGATACTATTCTACTTTAGATTCTCCAATTAAGCAAGGGTAAAAAGGATAAAAACAAACAACATCCCTTACACTGTAAGAGATGTTAGTATTTTTATTCAACAGTAACTGATTTAGCCAAGTTACGTGGTTTATCGACGTCAAGTCCACGATGAAGTGTTGCAAAGTAAGCAATCAATTGTGTCGGTACAACCATTGAAATTGGTGACAAGTAAGGGTGAACATTATTAAGAACGATGTCATCACCTTCTTTAGCAACATTTTCCTCAGCAATAGTCAACACTTTAGCACCACGAGCAGCTACCTCTTGAATATTACCACGAGTGTGGCTAGCAAGAACAGCGTCAGACAAGAGCGCAATAACAGGTGTACCATCTTCAATCAAAGCAATCGTTCCGTGTTTCAACTCACCTGCTGCAAAACCTTCACATTGGATATATGAGATTTCTTTCAATTTAAGACTGGCTTCCATAGCAACATAGTAATCTTGACCACGACCAATATAGAAAGCGTTACGTGTTTCTGCAAGAAGAGCTGCCACTTTCTCGTCAATAACTTCTTTTTCAGAGAGTGTTGATTCGATAGATTGTGCTACAAGTGACAATTCATGTACCAAGTCGAAAGCTTTAGCTTTTTCATTACCATTAGCTTCACCGACTGCTTTAGCCAAGAAGGCAAGAGCTGCAATCTGAGCGGTGTAAGCTTTAGTAGAAGCTACGGCAATTTCTGGTCCAGCATGAAGAAGCATTGTGTGGTCAGCTTCACGAGAAAGGGTAGATCCCGGAACGTTTGTCACTGTCAGACTTGGAATACCCAACTCGTTAGCTTTAACAAGAACCTGACGGCTATCTGCTGTTTCACCTGATTGGCTAATAAAGACAAAGAGAGGTTTCTTGCTAAGGAGTGGCATACCATAACCCCACTCAGAAGAAATACCAAGCTCAACTGGTGTATCTGTCAACTCTTCGAGCATCTTCTTAGAAGCAAAACCAGCATGATATGATGTTCCTGCCGCAAGGATATAGATACGATCAGCCTCTTGAACAGCCTTTATAATATCAGCATCTACAGTCACTTGTCCCTTGTCATCTGTGTAGGCTTGGATAAGCTTACGCATCACTGTTGGTTGCTCATCGATTTCTTTGAGCATGTAGTAAGGGTATGTGCCTTTACCAATATCAGAAAGGTCAAGTTCAGCTGTATAGCTATCACGTTCTTTAACAGTACCATCATAATCTTGGACTTCGACACTATCAGCTTTCACGATAACTAACTCTTGATCGTGAATTTCCATGTACTGATTAGTTTCGCGAATCATAGCCATGGCATCTGAGCAGACCATGTTATAGCCATCACCAAGACCAATCAAAAGTGGTGATTTGTTTTTTGCCACGTAAATTGTTGAGGCATCTTCAGAATCCATAAGAGCGAAGGCATATGATCCACGGATAATGTGAAGAGCTTTCTTGAATGCTTCAAGAGTTGACAAACCATCTTCTTCAACGAATTTTCCAATCAAGTGAACTGCAATTTCAGTATCAGTTTGGCCTTTGAAATGGTGACCAGAAAGGTATTCTTCCTTAATTTCAAGATAGTTTTCAATAACACCATTGTGAACCAAAACAAAACGTTCTGTTTCTGAGCGGTGTGGGTGAGCATTATCCTCTGTTGGTTTACCGTGAGTTGCCCAACGAGTATGTCCGATACCTGCAGTACCTTCTACTCCTTCAGTTTTAGCAGCAAGTTCCGCAATACGGCCAACAGCCTTAACCAATTGACTAGATGCATCGCCAGCTACAAAGATACCAGCTGAATCATAACCACGGTATTCTAGCTTTTCAAGTCCTTGAATCAAGATATCAGTTGCATTTGTGTTACCTACAACACCAACAATTCCACACATATTTTTAATAATAACCTCTGATCAAAGAGGTCATGTCTCCTTCATTTAAAATTGGTATAGTCAATAAGCTCTTTAAAAAGCTTAACGAGGACAGTATATTCGATATATTTGACATTGTCAAGCATAAAAATTGGTATAGTCCTAAAAAGACCTTTTAGTCGCTCCTTATCCTAAGGAATAATCCTTAAAATATGCTATAATAAGGCTATGCGAATTCAACAATTACATTATATTATCAAAATCGTCGAAACCGGCTCAATGAATGAAGCTGCAAAACAACTTTTCATTACGCAACCAAGTCTTTCAAATGCTGTTCGTGACTTGGAAAGAGAAATGGGAATCGATATCTTTATCCGTAACCCTAAGGGAATCACCTTAACTAAGGATGGAGTTGAATTTCTCTCCTATGCCCGTCAGGTAGTGGAACAAACGAATCTCTTGGAAGAACGCTACAAGAGTCACACAGAAACACGTGAATTGTTTAGTGTTTCCTCTCAACACTACGCTTTTGTTGTCAATGCCTTCGTCTCACTTCTCAAGAGAGCTGATATGACACGTTACGAGCTCTTCTTACGCGAAACACGTACTTATGAAATCATTGAGGACGTTAAGAACTTCCGTTCAGAGATCGGTGTTCTCTTCCTTAACAGCTATAATCGAGATGTCTTGACTAAGATGTTTGATGACAACCGCCTCACATATACCAGTCTCTTCAAAGCTAGACCTCATATCTTTGTCAGCAAGTCAAACCCATTGGCTAAGCATGAAGTTGTCTCTTTGGAAGATTTAGAAGAATTTCCATACCTTAGCTATGATCAGGGGATTCATAATTCCTTCTACTATTCTGAAGAGATTCTCTCTCAGATTCCCCATAAAAAGTCTATCGTGGTTTCAGACCGAGCGACACTCTTCAACCTATTAATCGGTTTGGATGGTTACACCATTGCTACAGGTATTTTAAATAGTAATTTGAATGGTGATAACATTGTCTCTATCCCACTTGATATTGATGATGAAATTGATATTGTTTACTTGAAGCATGAAAAGGCAACCCTCTCTAAAATGGGGGAAAAATTCCTTGATAACCTCGTTAAAGAAGTCACTTTTGACAACTAATAGATGTTAGTCCCTAGCACATAATGTTGGGGACTTTTTATCGCCAAAACTATCCAATTCAAAGCACAAAAAAGAGCCTTTCGACTCTCATCATTATTTATAATTTTTATAGCTTGCCCAGGCCTCATCTATAGATAAGGTCTCAGCATCTGTGTATGAGCCTCTATAGCTGTTCCAAACAAAGCCACTTGTTGAACCAGTTGCTTGAGTAACTGGAGCTTGATCGTAGGCAGTCAAACCATAGTATGCAATAATGCTATTTAATTTAGAAGCGTAAAGACTATCTGTAGCATAAGTCCCTGTCAGTGCCTGAGTGGCATCTGCATAACTACTTGTATTTGATTTCCAAGTACCTGCATAAGTAGATGACGTCATCAAAGCAGCATAATCTGCTAGGGAATCACTCAGACTTCCATAAGAACGGAAAGGTTCATCAATCTCATAAGTCTTCCCTGTACCATCGTCTTCCCAAGTACGCATAGTAACGGAGTTTCCATTATAAGAGCCCTTAATCCCAAAGAAGTTGTAATAAGGAGCTTGACTCAAACCTGACTGACCTGAATTTGATTCCAGAATAGCTTGAGCAATTAGAACAGAAGCATAGATATTGTAATCTTGACCAATCTGTCTCGCAGTCTCTCCGATACTATCAATAAAAGCCGTCGTAGTTTGATTGTAGGCAGCTTCAGCTTTAGCATTAACACTGTTATCATTTTTTCTATCAGTTGTAAAAGCTAGAACCAAAAAGAGCGAACAAACAAAAGCTCCCACGATAAAAATCATATACTTCTTTAAATGACGATACATACAACCCTTCCTTCATAAGATTTTCAATTATAATATTTTAATACTATTCTATCAGAAAAACTGACAAGTCGCAACTTTTAGACCTATTTTCCTTGATAAATAAAGCAAATGTTACCTTTACATCATATTTATAATAAGCTATAATATAGTCAAATTTTAAGGAGATAAATGAATGAAAATAAAAGAATTCTTACCCGGACTAAGTATTGCAATACTTATATCTCTCCTAGCATGGTTCCTTGGAAACTTATTTCCTATTATTGGTGGGCCAGTCCTTGGTTTATTTATAGGACTTCTGCTAGGAATTATTCTAAGAGATTCTCAGAAACTTAAAGCAGGAATGCAATTCACATCTAAAAAAGTATTACAATACGCTGTTATTCTTCTTGGATTTGGACTAAATCTTTCTCAAGTCTTTAAGGTTGGCGTAACGTCACTTCCCATTATTCTAGTGACTATTACTACGGCACTGCTTACTGCTTATGTCGTCCATCGTGTGTTCAAGCTAGATAGTGAAATTGCTACTTTAGTAGGTGTTGGTTCTTCTATTTGTGGAGGATCTGCTATTGCTGCAACTGCTCCTGTAATCAAGGCTAAAGATGAATCTATTGCAACAGCAATCTCGGTAATTTTCTTTTTTAACATCTTAGCGGCTTTAATCTTTCCTCACTTGGGATCTTGGTTGGGACTTAGTAATCAAGGCTTTGCCATATTTGCTGGAACAGCTGTCAACGATACTTCTTCTGTAACTGCTACAGCTAGTTCTTGGGATAGCTTACATGGAACATCTATCCTAGAGCAAGCAACAATTGTTAAATTGACTCGAACACTTGCTATCATCCCTATAACTCTTGGTCTATCTGTATGGCAGTCACGAAAGGATAATACAAAGGAAGCATTCTCGCTAAGCAAAGCAGTGCCTAACTTTATCCTTTGGTTCCTTTTGGCCTCACTGATTACAACTGTTGCAATGTCACTCGGTGTAACACCTACCGTCTTTTCACCATTAAAAGACCTTTCAAAATTTATGATTATTATGGCAATGACAGCTATCGGTTTCCAAACAAATCTCAAAAAACTAATCACTAAAGGAGGCTCAGCACTTCTAGTGGGAGGAGCCTGTTGGTTATTAATTAGTCTTGCTTCTCTTCTCATGCAAAAGATATTAGGACTTTGGTAATAGACATCTAAAAAACTCACAATCTGGCTAAGACTGTGAGTTTTTATTATAGAATCATTTTTTATACTCAAAGACATAGGTTTGGATAACCTTATCCCCATCGTTTGCTACTTTCAAATTTACATTGTAGCTCTTAGTTTCACCACTAATATCCTGAACCTTATAATCACCATCTTTTTTTACAGAAGAGGTGGTCTGTCCTGAATAATGCCTAACTTCAAGGCCTGAAGCTCCATCTAGAGAAAAAGGAATGAGCCCGTTTAAAGAATATAGCCCATACAAAATAAGACATAAAAAGCTCAGCGACACAAGGCTCACCAAATAATATCTAACAAAATCCCCCAATTTAAACCCCTGCTTACTCACTTAGTTATTATCTTCCTTTAACTTAACATTATTTTTATTAGAGTATTTTCAAATTTTATTTTACACACATTTGGATATTTTGTCAAATTATTTGATATTTAAAATAGAACCTAATTTTTCTATATACTAAAAGCCGTTAGTCATCTAACGGCAATTTTTTATTTCTGAAATAACGTATTCAAGACGGCTATAGAGACCAAGTAATAAGTCGTAACTTCGATTTTCATTTTCTTTCAAAACAGTGAAAACTGTTGTACTATAGGTAAATTCAAAAAAGTCATCTAATTCCTTGAGCCAGTCATCAATAACCCCTAAATTTTGATCAATGATTGCAAACAAACTTGGCTGATACCAGATTGTACCTTCGATATAAAGGTTTTTGTCAGATAATTTAGATAGGGATACTTTCAAGTCAGCAAGCTCTCTTTTAGCAAGATTTGGTTCAATCTTTAAATCAAAAAGCAAGCGTGCATCATGATTTAGAATATCGAGTTCTGCTTGAAGCAGTTGAATATAATGTATCGCTACTAAATACTGGTTCATGGGTCTCTCCTGGTCATCTGAAAATCGTACTATTATTGTACCACTAAAGAATGAAAAAATGTAGTAATTATTTAATTTTTTGCAGGATTTTTTTAGAAAAAATACCATGCTTTAAATTTTTGTTTAAAACTAATAACATTAGCAATTTTCTAAGAGTTTAAAAAATGAAAGATTTTTTAAAAAAAGAAAAACACTCACAATGAGTGCATTTCTAGTATTAATGACTAACCATTTCTTGTGCAATTTCAAAGCCACTAAGTTTTCCAGGATAGTAAGTTGGCCAATTATCCATTTCTTTTAGAATCTCATCTTGGCTACTATTTCCAAAGAAAATATGGAAATGTGCTGAACTTGTTGGATCTATTTGATGATCTGAAAATTGGACATACTGGTAAGGGTTATCTGCTGCTTGACTATCAGTTGCTGTAAAGAGATAACGAACACCTTTTTTACCAGAAGCATAGGTCAAAATCTTATACCCATCATAACGATAAGTGTGTGTCACACTACTTCCATCATTTTTTGTGAAAGTCATGGTCATCTTTTTACCGTCAATAGCAATTTTAGAAACATCTGTTTGATAGCCCTTAGTGTAGTATTCTTTATACTCTTGTGCTGTTTTATCCTTATTCAATAGAGATTTGTATTCAAATACTTGATCTAAAGTACCATCTTGAAGATAAGGATAGACCGATTGCCACTCACCAGACCAATCCGAAAGTTCTCTATCTTTAACATCTTTGTCATCGAAGTAACCATTTTGAACCGTTTTCTTGTCATCACTTCCCGTTTCAGGTTGGATAGCTTTACCTTCAACGTCCGTTGTTAAACGAAGATTTTTTAGGTTCTCAGTCATAACACTGACATAGTCTTCACCTTTTTTCAACTGTTCCTTAGTTAGTGATTCAATTGGATTTAATACTGCTGTCTTAACTCCTACTTCGTTAGCTAAGGTTTTAGCAACACTACTTGAAGCATTTTCCTCAAAATAGATATAGTTAATATCATATTCTTTGACATACTTAGAAAGGCTAGCGATACGTTTTGCAGAAGGGTCGGACTCAGCTGAAACACCTAAAATTGGTACCTGTGTCAAACCGTAATCTAAGGCAAGGTAGGCAAAAGCTGCGTGCTGAGTAACAAAACTTTTCTGTTTCGCTTGACTAAAGGCTTCAGTATACTCCTTATCCAAAGTCTTTAATTTTTTAAGGTATTTCTCGGCATTGGTTGTAAAGACTGCTTTTTTATCTGGATGCTGAGCAATCAAACCGTCTCTAATAGTTTCAACTAATTTTTGAGAACGTTTAGGTGAGAGCCAAACATGAGGATCATATTCGTGGTGATGTTCTTCTCCACCGTGATCATGATCTTCTTCCTCTGTTCCAGGTAAAAGAACCATGCCTTGACTTGCCTTAATGACTTTTGTATTTTTTGTGTTGATAGACTTTTCAACTTTTGGAACCCAGGTTTCCATATTTTCATTTAGGTAGACAAAAGTGTCTGCTTTTTCAATGTCAGCGACATTCTTAGTAGATGGTTGAAAATCGTGAGCTTCACTTCCAGCAGGAATGAGATAAGACACCTCTCCCTCATCTCCTACAACCTGCTTGGTAAATTCATAAACAGGGTAAAAGCTCGTAACAACTTTCAAATCACCATTTCCTTTTGAACCGTGGTGACTAGTCGTATAATAAATACCTGCACCAGCAGCTAAAACAACTGCTGCTAATCCTGCTAGGCCAAAAATGCGTTTCTTTTTCATGTTATTCCTTTCAAAATACTTAACCAGTTAACAGTTTACTGGTTAAGTATATCACATTTCATTTATTTTGCAAGCCCTTAAATAAAAAAATTGAAATATTTCAGCGAGAAAGAATTATTTGATATACTGGAAATATCATTTGGAAAGTAGGTTATACATGTTTCGAAAATTAATCCTATATCTTTTTTTATTGCTTTCAGCCATAGGCCTGACTTATGATACGCAATCATACACTTCAGGCGCTTTGTCTGGTTCGGCATACGGTATTATTGGACTATCAACACTGATTGCCTTATGTTATATCGTACCAGGAATATTTCTGATCCAGTACTTAGGCAAGAGATGGCAGGTGAAACCACTTGTTCTCATATTTGCTCTAATTGGTGGACTCTTTATAACAGGATGGATAGCTGGTTATGCCAATACCTTTTCTCACGATTGGGTGACTGCTCATCTTTCTTCAAAGAGCTTCTTCTACCGCTTTGAGGATGCCCTTATGGCTCCCCTAGTTGAAGAACCCCTAAAACTGGCAGCTTTTCTCTTTGCTATCTATATGGTACCAACGAAAAGTTACAAGGGGATCTTGCTTGTTGCTATTACGGCAGGTCTTGGCTTCCAGATTAGTGAAGACTTCTCCTATATTCTTTCAGATTTGCCTGATGGTTTTTCTTATACGATTTCAGGTATTCTTGGTCGAACTATTGGTGCCGTATCGTCTCACTGGCTTTACACATCCTTCCTTGCTATGGGGCTAGTCCTTATATGGCGTTCCCGTCAAAAACTCATTAATTCTAAATACAGTCTTATTGGTATACTTTATGCTTTCGGTGCTTTTGCTGCACACTTTGCTTGGAATTCACCTCTTCGAAATTTAGAAAGCGATTTGCCATGGGCATCAGGCCTTCTCATTTCACTCAATCTTTTCTTCTTTATTACGCTTTATCAGCTCCTCTCGAAACTGGATAAAGAAAACAAGTAATGTTTACAATACTAAAAAACCTTTCCAATTTTATGGAAAGGCTTTTTTGATGACTTTAATCACTCATAGAAAAACGATTGGTCATCAAATTACTTGCATCATCTAAGACTTTTGCCAATAGTTTATCTGTTTCTGACTGAATCTTATCACTAATTTTTTGATTTTCAGCTTCAAAATCAATACTCTCACCATTTGCTAAAGCAGTATCTACATGATTAATCATAGCATGGCCAAGAGCCATAGTTGTTTCTACATAAGCATCCAAATCAGCTTCATGCTGTTGGAAATGAGGATCACAGATAGCAGCAATCAAGCGATTACTCCAGTAGAAATTACCTGTATCCACTTTATCAGTTGTTTGACGGAAATAAGCAGGTGTTGTTCCGACTTGAGTCCAGAATGGCACCATTGTACCAAATGGCATTGATCCATAGGCTAACCACTGAATTCCTGTTGTTTCTGATGGTTTGTTAGGACGCATTTGCAAGAGAGCTGTTTGACTAGTACGGTTGATACCGATTGGACGGAATTGGCGTTGACTCACCGCATCTCCTTGAGGTCCATAAGGATCGTAAGGTGTATCTTGGTAATGAAGACTCAAGACATATTTAACATCTTCAACTGTAATTTTGCGGTATGGTTTTTGACACCATGGAATAAAGAATGATTTTGGATCATAATCTTTTTCTGGATTCAAGAATTTCTGCATTGCCCAGGCACGTGGTGTATTATAATGACGATCCTTATCTCGTTGGCTACCAAAAGCATAACGTGGATTAAAGTGTTCATTAGAATAAGTCAAATCCAAGTGATGTTTATTAATAAAATCTCGAATGTCTGGTGAGGCTAAATAGTCGTCTGGATTTTCAAACTCATAGTGATCGATGCCAAGTTGGTTTGGGTTAGTGACATAGGCATCATCTGGAACACGTCTTGCAATCCAATGGTGACCACCAATGGTCTCTAGCCACCAAATTTCTTCAGTATCTGAGAAAGCAATACCATTAGATTCGTAAGTTCCGTAAGTTTCAAGAAGTTGCCCCAAACGAAGGACACCTTCACGCGCCGTCTTAATATATGGCAAGACCAATGTTAACATATCCTCTTCTCCAAAACCATCTTTAACAAGAGGGTCTGCACCGAGTACACGCGCATTGGTGGTGATTGTTTCTGTTGCACTCATGGCAACATTAGCTGAGTTAATACCAGCTTCACCCCAGATACCGTCTTTACCAAGTGCATCTGGAACAGAAGTATAACGTAGAGGATTATCTGGCAAATCAATTGAAAACTTGCTAAGCACAGACTGGTAATGACGCGGTTGGTCTTCAGGGGTCACGACGAGAAATTCTTTGGGCGTAAAAACGCCAGATTGAGAATCCTCAGTACGTGCAATCATGGTAGAGCCATCATATGAGGCTTTCTTACCTACTAAAATCGTTGTACAAGCCATAAAAGCTTCCTTTCTACTTACAAATCGTCCGCAATTTTATTGATTTTTCTGAGACGATGATTGACACCACTCTTGGTCAGAGGAGGTTCTATACTATCTGCGATTTGCTGGATAGAGTAATCTGGATTGGCAATACGGAGTTGGGCAATTTGGCGCAGCTCCACAGGTAAAATCTCCAAGCCAACCGTATCCATAATCTTGATAATATTATTAATTGTTTTCATACTAGCACTAATCGTTCTAGCAATATTAGCTGTTTCCGCATTATTGGCACGATTCAGATCATTTCTGGTCTCTCGCATAATTTTGACCTCTTCGAAGGTATCCTTAGAGTTCATTGCACCAATAACAAGGAGGAAATCCATAATATCCTCAGCTTTTTGAAGATAGGTCACAAAACCATTTTTATGACTCAAAACCTTGGCATCTAGCATAAATTTTTTCATGAGAGAAGCCAAGTCCTCTGCGTGGTCTTGGTAAACGGAAAAAATCTCTAATTGATAACGGCCTTTTTCAGGATCACGAACTGTTCCAGTCGCCAAAAAAGCACCTCGTAAATAGGATCTTCCAGCTTCATCATCTTCCATTACTGATGTTTCAATGCCTGTTTCAAAGCCAAAGAAAGAATCCGCCAATTGTAAATCGGACAAAATATCATTGACATGGTCAGCTACAAAAACCGTGTAAACACGATTTTTCTTGAGATTAGTCTTGTTATGATGTCTCAATTCAGGATTACTCTGATAACGACTTTCCATTAATTGGTAGATATGTCGCGCAATCTTTGCGTTTTCTGTTGAGATAGAAAGAGTCAATCCTTGGTTGGTCAATCCAACAGAACCAGACATCTTAATCAATGCCGACAATTCAGCCTTGTCTTTGCTTGAAGCTGCAATTATCTCTTCTTTAACCTTAATTGTGAAACTCATGACTTATTCCTCACTAGATGCATGAGCTCATCCACTACCAATTCACCATGGTGGAAGGCACCACCATTTTCAAGTCGCAAAAAATTAGAAGACACAACTGTTTTTGCTTCACGACGTAAGCCCTCAAAATCATGCTCAACCTGAACAAGGTATTCATCAAATTTATTACTTGCCATGTATTCCTTAGGCACTTTCTTGATATTAACTAAGACATTGTCAATCACATCGGAGCCAAGATGACGATTAAGAACAGCCACATGGTCGGCATCTGAAAATTGCTCAGTTTCTCCGTACTGCGTCATAATATTACAAATGTATGTGACATCAGCCTTGGTCTCAATAAGAGCCTGACGAATCTCTGGTATCACCAGGTTGGGCAAAATCGATGTATAAAGAGACCCAGGACCTAAAACAATCATATCACTATTCATAATAGCATCAACAACCTTACGACTGGCCTTAGGCTCTTCATCATTATAGGTATTGGACACATAAACGCGCTCAATCATGCCATCGTACTGGGCAATACTACTCTCACCTGCTACTTCATGACCATCTTGAAAAACGGCATGAAGCGTCAAGGCAGTCTCACTGGCAGGATAAATCTTACCTGTGACGTGGAAAAACTTCGTCAGAAGCTGCATGGCATTATAGGTAGATCCCTGCATTTCAGAAATTCCAGCGATGATTAGATTTCCGAGTGGATGACCGGCCAAAGCGCCATCGGTTTTATCAAAACGATATTGGAAAACTCTTTCATAAAGTTTAGGCATATCACTCATAGCTACCAAAACATTACGCAAATCCCCTGGAGGTGTCAGTTGCATGATATCACGCAAATCTCCTGAAGAACCGCCATCATCAGCTACAGTTACCACAGCAGTGATATCAACATCCTTATGGCGTAAACTACGAAGAATGACTGGAATACCAGTTCCCCCACCTATTACTGTAATTCTTGGTTTTTTCATGAACGATTCACCGTCTCCTTACGTCGATCCTTATCACGATGTGTTTCATTGACTGTCCAATCATTTTTTAGATCTTGGGCTAGACGATGTGCAAAAGCTACACTACGGTGTTGACCACCTGTACACCCAACAGCAATAGTAAGAACAGACTTACCTTCTTTTTTGTAGCCAGGTAAGATTGGTTTAATAAGCTGTTTCAAATGATTGTAAAAGTCTTCTGATTCTGTATGCTTCATGACGTAATCAAAAACCTCTTTATCCAAACCTGTGAGGTTACGAAGGGCAGGATCATAATAAGGGTTTGGCAAAAAACGGACATCAAAAACCAGATCTGCATCCAATGGCAGTCCATATTTAAAACCAAAACTCAAAACTTCAATACGGAAAGAAGATTGGTCTTGCTCAGATGAAAACTGTTCAGAAATAGCCTTACGAAGTTGACGCGGAGTCAATTCTGTCGTATCAACTACGTTTTGACTCAAACTCTTAAGCGGTGACAAAAGCTCACGCTCTAACTTGATGCCATCCAAAACACGGCCATCTGCCGCCAGTGGGTGACTACGACGTGTCTCTTTGTAACGAGAAACCAATTCACCATCCGTAGCGTCCAAGAAAAGAATCTTGAAATTAAGTTCCTCATTGCTCTCCAATTTATCCAAAATATCGTTGATTTCATCGAAGAACAAGCGACTTCGCATATCAACGACAAGAGCAATCTTATCTGTCTCTTCACTATGTTTTACCAATTCGATAACCTTTGGTACCAAAGAAGGTGGCATATTATCAATAGTGAAGTATCCAATATCCTCAAAGGATTGAATCGCTACAGTCTTACCTGCCCCGCTCATCCCTGTTACAACAACTAAATTAATTTTTTTCGTTCCCATGAGACTCCCTTTCTAGTCTTTCTTCTTTCAAGACACGAATATCGTCTGACATTTTTTCAACTTGTTGGCTAACCCCCATAATCATTTCTGTCTGCAATTTTTGAATAGTAAGCAAATCTGATTGGTCTTGTTGCACCAAGTGATCAATTTTTTCATGTAAAAGTCGGATTTCTTCCTTTGATTGTTTATTGACGTTATAGTCATTTCGTGCTTGCAATCGATCGTAATCCGATGCCCGATTCTGACTCATCATAATCAATGGTGCCTGAACGGCAGCTAGAGTTGACAAGGCCAAATTCAACAGAATAAAAGGATACTTATCAAAGGCAATCCCAAAGGGTTGAACAACATTCAGCCCCATCCAAATAGCCATAAAAGCAACAA
The DNA here is from genome assembly GCF_001556435.1 of Streptococcus sp. CCH5-D3. Classification (NCBI taxonomy): domain Bacteria; kingdom Bacillati; phylum Bacillota; class Bacilli; order Lactobacillales; family Streptococcaceae; genus Streptococcus; species Streptococcus sp. CCH5-D3. Next base: position 5,830 of record NZ_LSIW01000003.1, on the reverse strand, counting down.
ATGACAAGATAAAAGTCCAAGATCCACCAAATCGGGCCACTTCATCCGCCACTTTTTGACCAAAAGTAATTCGACTATCCAATTGTTCCTGGACATCCTGGTCCTCGTAGAGCAAACTCTTGGTCACATCATGAACTGTTTCACGCACGTGCTCATTTTTCTCATTAGCATTTGCAATAATCTCGTCGAGAAAAACTAACCTATAATCCAAAAGGCTAATATTACTAATGAAATCATGTCCTTGTAAATCAGGATAATCTTTTTTCAAAAGCACCTGCAAACGACTATTTAGTCGTTCGAAATAGGAGCCATCGGTTTCATCGAACCACTCTTTAGAGATATAATCCTGAACTCTCTTAACCTGCATATTTTCGCCTTCTTTCTAGGCTCTATTATACCATATTGAAAGCTTAAACGTTCAATAGATAAAGGAAAAGAGTCCAAGACTAACCTCAGACTCCTCATTATTGGGACAATTAATTTAACATCTTCTTATTGGTAATTCAAAGTCCAGTAGTAAGTACCATCACCTGCGACAACACAAGCCACTGCAGCTTGAGTAGCATCTGGACTCATGAGAAGTTCACGAATACCACTGCTCAACCATTTATTTGCAACAACTGAACCATCAGATTCACGACGGTAAACAATACCGTCACTGTTGTAAGTATGTGAAATATCTTTGGCGTGTGGAAGAGTTGTGCTATTGTAAAGATCATCAGACCATGTAAGCGCTGGTAAACCGGCAGCTGTACGTTGAGCATTGATTTCATTAAAGGCAGCCTTAGCTGAATCAACTTCAACATAATCAGAGTTTTCAGTTGGTTCTACATGATAAATAAATTTAACATATCCAAATTCAACATCACTATATTTTTTGTCGTCAACACCACTCTTGAGATTAGCTGTAATCACATAATCACGTGCCCAAGCACTGCCTTTAGAAGCATTGAAGTTATCAACATCTTCAATTTCCCAAGTTACATTACAATCCCAGCCAGCATTGTCTATGAATTTTGGAGCAAGATTATTAATGACATAGTCTTTGAATTCATCAACATTTTGGAATGGAAGAGCTTCTCCCGCTTTACCAGTACCAACTACATTTTCAGAATACAACTTAACACTTGATGCGTTGTCATCGTACATGTATTCGTCGTTTCCTGCTGGTTTATGAAAATCTGGATCAAGCTCAGGGTCATCATTGGCAGTACCATTGTAGAGTTTCCACTTACCATCAACCCATTTGTAGTAACCATCGATACCACGCGCATTTTCCTCATCAGTCATAGCGACACGGTAGTAATACGTACCGTTGTCATCTACAAATCGTGGGTCTGACTGCATGCGATAATCTGTTGGTGGCAATGTTGGTTTTGGCAACTTATCATAGTCAATGTTTGTTTCAGGCGCATATGGTGGGTTTTCAAGTTCAGGAGCTTCAGAACTTGTTTCTGATGTTGAACCTGTCTCTGAAGTTGCTGTTGAAGAAGATTCAGAAGTTACAGTCGAACTTGAGTTACCAGTTGAAGCCGCTTCTGAAGTTGAATCTACAGTTGAGGCTACTTCTGAACTTGCTGATGACGTTGAGTCAACAGTTGAAGCTACTTCTGAACTTGCAGACGAAGTTGAGTCGGCAGTTGAAGCTACTTCTGAGCTTGCAGACGAAGTTGAATCTACAGTTGACGCTGCTTCTGAACTTGCAGACGAAGTTGAATCCACGGTTGAGGCTACTTCTGAACTTGCTGATGAAGTTGAATCTACAGTTGAGGCTACCTCTGAACTTGCTGATGAAGTTGAATCTACAGTTGAAGTTGTTGGAGCTTCAGAATCTGTGCTTGAAGCCTTAACAAGCACCCACTTACCATTTGAATAATAGTAGTAATCGCCATTATCTTTCAAATAGTAGTGAGTACCATTTTCGTAACGGTAGTGAGGGTCATTTCTCAAAACCTCATAACCTGTCGTTGGTGTATTGTTAGAACCACTATTGTTGTTATTATAGTCACCACCACGAACCCAACGACCGTTATAGTTAACATAGTAGCTACCATCACTCAAGATGTAGTACAAGTAACCATTGCTATAGCGGTAAGTACCTGATTCGTTGTAGTTGTTGTAACCAGGATTATAGTTGTTATAGCCATAATTATAGTTATAATTATAGCCATAGTTATAGTTTGGATAGTAATTATTGTAACCGTAGTTATAGCCATAATTGTAATTATAGCCTGGATAATAACCATTGTATCCGTAGTTATAACCATAGTTTGGATAATAGTTGTTATACCATGGATTATAAGAATAGTTATTATAGTAACCTCGGCCATAATAACTATCGGCCTGTGCATGATCATTACCAACTACCGTTGGTGCTAATATTGCTGCCCCTAAAACAGCGCACGAAAATAGACGTAAACTTTTTCTCATTGTCTTCATCCCCTTTTTTAAAAACAAATATACCTTTTATAAGCAAGCGCTTACGCTTCTGTTTTACTTTAATTGTAGGAGATAATACTTCTATTGTCAAATTATTTTAATAATAGAACTTTCTAAGAACAGACCAATAAAAAACTAACAATGACCTTACTTTTACTTGTAAAAAATAATTGATCAGCTTTCTTTTACACCCTAAAGACAGGTGTTTAACAAAATAAAAAAGCCCTTAATATAAGGACTTTTAGCATGATATTAACGATTATCAATATTTTCTGGGTAAAGATCGTGATTAAAAAGACGTTGCTCTGCCATCTTTTCATACTTAGTTTCTGGACGGCCATAATTATAATAAGGGTCAATAGAAATACCACCACGAGGTGTAAATTTACCCCAAACTTCTAAGTAACGAGGGTTCAAAAGCTCCACCAAATCTTTACCAATGGTATTAATACAGTTTTCATGGAAATCTCCGTGATTACGGTAACTAAAGAGGTAAAGCTTTAGAGATTTAGACTCAACGCAGAGCTGGTCTGGAATATAAGAAATATAGATACTTGCAAAATCAGGTTGGCCAGTAATAGGACAAAGTGAAGTAAATTCTGGACAGTTGAATTTGATAAAATAATCATTATCAGTGTGACGATTATCAAAAGACTCCAAGACTTGTGGAGAGTATTCAAAAATATAAGGTGTCTCCTTATTACCAAGGAGAGTGAGGTTTTTCATTTCTTCTTGTTGTGACATTTTTCTTCCTTCGTTGTTAATTTTTCTAGACCTTTATATAGTCGATTTTTAATCCAAATTTCTAATGTTAATCATTAAAAAAGTAAAAATACTATCAATTCTAAGCTTATAGAATGTGAAGATTAGACACCACGCTCATTATCATAGAGTAGGGTATGAAGCTGAGGGAGAACTCGCACATTTCCCCACGAGTCATCAGCAGCTACAGTCTCCCACAGTTCTTTTAGGCGATCTAATTGATGTTGGACAATATTACCCTCTGCTTTAGGTTCAGGATTACCAGCTGAAAGAAACATGACATCTGGCTGATAACGTTCCTGAATCATTTTAGCAAAGGCTAAATCTGCATCATCGAAAACAGGAACCTTGAAGGTAACTTTATCAGGATCAAGCTGAGAAACAATAAAGTCAAGGGTTTCCATATTGACTTCCATCTTGGATGATGGCGGTTTAGGACTTAAGGTTACTTGGTCAATATCCTTTAGCCACTCCTGCCAGCGAGAACCCTGTGTTTCAACGGCCAAAGTCACTCCTCTTGCTTTGAGTTTTGAAACAAGTTCAGCCATATTAGCTGCTAAAAGAGCTGGGTTCCCTCCAGATAGAGTAACATAGTCGTAAGTTCCTAGCGCATCCAAAGCTTCAATGACTTCATCAGCTGTCATACGAGTTGGTTTCTCTGAACCATCCCAAGTGAAGGCAGAATCACACCAATCACAGTGGTAATCACATCCTGCTGTCCTTACAAACATGGTTTTTTGACCAATTGCTCGCCCTTCCCCTTGAAAGGTTGGTCCAAAAATTTCAAGTACTGGTAGTTTGAGTACACGTTCTCTATTCATCCAACCACTCCCGTCTAAACTCTGAAAAGGCTGTTGGTGTTTCATAAAGGCGTACATATTCCAAACGAAGTCCCCTCTCCTCTGGCAGATGTTGACTCGTCGTATGGAAAATCCAGAAAACCATATTTTCCGCAGTTGTGTTCATATAAGGCAAAGTCTCATTGAGATAACGGTGATCTAACTGAGGTTCCAAATGGTCCTTATAAATGCTCTTGAGGTCACCAAAATCGTAGGTCATGCCACGTTCATCCAAGTAACCACTCACTGCTATTTGAAGATGGTAGGTATGACCATGAAGCGATTTGCATTTGCCTTCATAATGAAAGAGATGGTGGGCAGCATCAAAAGTAAACTCTTTAGAAACCATTGTACGGTGAGGATTGTAAACCAAAGACTCACCTGTTTCTTTTTTGATTTCTTTCGGTGCAAAGAACATTAAGCTTCTCCTCTTTCTGCTAGATATTTTTCAAGTCCTTTTTGACGCAAATGGCAGGCAGGACATTCCCCACAACCAGTCCCAATAATACCGTTATAGCAAGTTAGCGTTTTTTCACGAACATAGTCGAAAGCTCCAAGTTGGTCAGCCAAAGCCCAAGTCTCAGCCTTATCTAACCACATGAGAGGAGTTTGGATAACAAAATCATAGGCCATGGCTAGATTAAGTGTGACATTAAGCGATTTGACAAAAACATCACGACAGTCTGGATAACCAGAAAAGTCTGTCTCACAAACACCCGTAACAATGTCAGTGATACCACGTTGCTTAGCCAGAACAGCTGCAAAAGAAAGGAAAAGATGATTACGCCCGTCCACAAAAGTATTAGGAACTTCACCTTCTTCTGCCTCAATCTCAATATCAGATGTTAAAGCATTTTCAGTAATTTGACCAAGCAAAGACATATCTAAAACATGGTGTTTAAGCCCTTGTTCTCGTGCAATCTCTTTAGCTACTTCAATTTCCAAGCTATGACGTTGCCCGTAAGCAAAAGTAACTAATTCAACTGTTTCATAATGTTTTAGAGCCCAAAATAGGCAAGTAGTAGAATCTTGACCGCCACTAAAGACGACCAAAGCTGATTGACGTTTCATAATATTCCTCTTTATTCGTGATGTTTGAGACACATAAAAAGGCCCCTTGGGGGAGCCAAAAAAACGCCAGTAATGGTTTTTTTTAGCGATGGTGTCTCCCAAACATCGAAAATGATTTATCTTTAATAGTCTATCATAGTTGAGAAAAAAAGAAAAGAGCCAAGGCTCTCTTCATTAATCAATCTCAGCGATAACTTCGATTTCAATTTTAACATCTTTTGGCAAACGTGCCACTTCTACTGCAGAACGTGCTGGGAAATCAGATGTAAAGGCAGTTGCATACACTTCGTTAAATGGAACGAAATCGTTAATGTCACTTAGGAAGCAAGTTGTTTTGACAACGTGGTCAAAGTCTGTACCAGCTTCTGCCAAAATAGCCCCAACATTTTTAAGAACTTGTTCTGTTTGTTCTTGAATTGTTTCGCCAATGATTTCACCTGTTTCTGGTGACAATGGTACTTGACCAGAAGCAAACAAAAGATTGCCAACAATTTTACCTTGAACATAAGGTCCGATTGCTGCTGGTGCTTTATCAGTATGAATAGTTTTTGCCATGATAGTTCTCCTTTGACTAATATGTTGCTATTATAACAAAATATTCTGAAAATTGAAACATATAATTCCAAAAAGAAAAGAATCAGCACTAGGCTAATCCTTCTCCTACTATTTCAGATACTTTTTGACATAGCTATAGTAGTCTGGTTTTTCTTTTTTATTAA
>NZ_LSIW01000029.1:0-3047 GCF_001556435.1 Streptococcus sp. CCH5-D3 | reverse complement strand
AGACATCAAACGGTTGGGCTTCGGTTTTAGAAACTTCATCAACTTTAAGAAACGTATCTTCATCACTCTAAACATAAAAAAAGAGAAGACCTATCTGGTCCTCTCTAGATGTTAGCTTTTCGCCACCCACTACAGTTGACAAACATACTAAGATGAGTAGTGAGAAAATCTCCAACCAGAGAGTACTCACTACTTTTTCGTTAGGTTAAAGTAGTGGGGTCTTGTAAAATTGTAGTATAGCGCTATACGTCACTTGACAAGCTGGCAAGAAACCTTGATCAAAAATACCAGGAAAGGTATTTTTTAGCATGCCTTTTTATGGCTCAAAAATTGTTAAAACTAAGACAATAAACTCAGAATAGTACTGTCTTATCTCATTTTTAACTTAAAGCTTTGATAGACTTGATAAATGATAAAAAAGAGCTAATAAAATTTAGAATGCGGAAACTAACTTACTCAACTGTTACTGCTTTTGCAAGGTTTCGTGGTTTATCCACGTCAAGACCCCGTTGTAGAGAAGCATAGTAAGCAATCAACTGAGTTGGAATAACCATTGAGATCGGTGATAAGAATGGATGTACTTGATTGACAATAATATCATCATCAGCTTTAGCTAATTTTTCCTCAACGACTGTTAAAACATTAGCTCCACGAGCAGCAACTTCCTGAATATTACCACGAGTATGAGCAGCCACAACTTCACTTGCAGAAATTAATCCTAAAACTGGAGTACCATCTTCAATCAATGAAATTGTACCGTGTTTCAACTCACCCGCAGCAAAGCCTTCACATTGAATATAAGAGATTTCTTTCAACTTCAATGATGCTTCCATAGCTACATAATAATCATTTCCTCGACCAATGTAGAAAGCATTACGAGTTGTAGCCAACAAGTTCTCAACTTTCTCAGAAATCATATCTTTTTCAGAGAGAGTCGCTTCAATTGACTGAGCAACAATTGATAACTCATGCACTAAATCAAACTCAAGTGCTTCTTTCTTGCCATTTGCTTCACCAACAGCTTTCGCAAGGAAAGCTAGAGCCGCAATCTGAGCAGTATAAGCTTTTGTAGAAGCTACAGCAATTTCAGGCCCTGCATGTAAAAGCATCGTATATGTTGCTTCACGAGAAAGCGTAGAACCAGGTACATTGGTAACAGTCAAACTAGGGATTCCCATTTCGTTAGCTTTCACCAAAACTTGACGGCTATCTGCTGTTTCACCTGATTGACTAAGCAAAACAAACATTGGTTTTTTGCTCAAAAGTGGAATGTTGTAACCCCACTCAGATGCAACACCTATTTCAACTGGTGTATCTGTCAATTTTTCAAACATAGCTTTTGACGCAAAACCAGCATTATATGAAGTCCCAGCTGCTAAGATGTAAATACGATCTGCTTCTTGTACTGACTTGACAATAGCTGGATCAACAGTGATATTTCCTTCATCATCTGCATAGGTAGAAATCAATTTACGCATTACAGTAGGTTGCTCATCAATTTCTTTCAACATATAGTAAGGATAAGTTCCTTTACCAATATCAGAAAGATCAAGTTCAGCTGTATAAGTACCGCGTTCAATAGCATTTCCTTCATAATCGGTAACTGTGATAGCATCTTTGGTCAGAACAACCAACTCTTTATCGTGAATTTCCATAAATTGACTAGTTTCACGAATCATAGCCATGGCATCTGAACAAACCATGTTGTAACCTTCACCAACACCAATCAAAAGTGGAGATTTGTTTTTGGCAACATAAATCGTATCTGGTGCTTGAGAGTCAACAAGAGCAAACGCATATGACCCTTGGATAATATGAAGAGATTTTTTTAAGGCTTCAAGAACTGATAATCCATCTTCGTCAACGAATTTACCAATCAAGTGAACTGCAATCTCAGTATCTGTCTGACCTTTAAATTTGTGTCCTTGCAAGTATTCTTCTTTAATTTGGAGATAGTTTTCAATAACTCCGTTATGAACTAAAACGAAGCGCCCTGTTTCCGAAGTATGTGGGTGAGCATTATCCTCAGTTGCTTGACCATGTGTTGCCCAACGCGTGTGACCAATACCAGTTGATCCCTTAACATCGGAGCTAATTTTAGCACGAAGATCTGCAATACGACCAACTGATTTAACTAGACAACCTTTATCTGGGGCATCAGTCACATAAATACCTGCTGAGTCATAACCGCGATACTCTAACTTTTCGAGACCCTGTATTAAGATATCCACTGCATTACTATTTCCAACAACTCCAACAATTCCACACATTAATTATTACCTGTAGCAACTTTTAAATTACTATCCCTTTCCTACAAATTGGTATAGTTCAATATCCTATTATTGAACCGAACAAAGTCATTATATACCTAGTTTTATTAGTTGTCAACAATTAAATTGGTATAGTCATAAAAGATGACTATCTTCAATTTGTCAAGTAAAAACTTATTATCAGATAATCTAAATCAATTTTTCTTAACAACTATTTAAATGAATAAAAACGAAATTTGTTATACCACTTCCAATTAAACTCTATTTTCCTTTAAAGAACAAAATTTCGCTAATAATTCAGATTTTTTTATTTCTGTGATTTGTAAAACCACTGTAGAGATTATAGAGCTTTTTGAGTATACACAAAAAGTCCCATAAAAATTGTACTGACCCCAAAAAGTTAGACAATTAATTTATCCAAAGGATTTAGTTCTGTATTGCACAGGACTGAGTCCTTTTCTACCATTTGTCAAGCATATCAAGGCATTTGATAAAAAAATAGATTGAATTACATAGTCAAACTAAGGAGTTTGTCTATTTTTGAACTAAAGTTTAGTGTAAAAAGTGCACGCAAAAACAACACCTTACCTAGTGGTTTTTTGATAAGGTGTTACAATCATATGGCATAAACAATTTTACCGATTTTGGGTAGAAGTATAATCGTAAAGCTTGTTATGTGTTATGAGGTAATACATTGTTCTAATGAGACGATGTGTAGAGGCAATCGTGTGTGGTTTGGTTGAAGTCACTTGCGATTGTCTTTTCCGTTTCTCATAG
>NZ_LSIW01000028.1:0-59789 GCF_001556435.1 Streptococcus sp. CCH5-D3 | reverse complement strand
CATAGCTATAGTAGTCTGGTTTTTCTTTTTTATTAAGTGCAAAGAGCATTTGACCCTTAATAGGTTCTTTCTCATCATTTGGTTGTAGAAAAAGAGCAACCTCTTTGGATTTAGTTGGGAAAAATACCGTATAAAACGTCTCTTTCCCCTGATCTTTTACTTTTAGCGAATAATAGGTAAAGTCATCTTTAGACTTGGGACCATCCACTGTATAGTTATAATCCTGATCACCAATCTTGACCTTATCTTTCTTGAAGACAATAGTATAATCCTTCTTTAAGGCATCTTGTGCCTGCCATTCACCCTCTAGTGAGGGAGCAGACTTGCTACAAGCTACCATCGAAACCATACAAAGTAAGGCCAATAGACCAAGAAACCATCTTTTCATACTTTTGCACTCCTAGAGAATTTTACTTATGGTTTGATACGGTGCAACATACGTGGGAATGGAATAGCTTCACGAATGTGTTTTGTGCCAGCTACGAAAGTAACCATACGTTCAATACCGATACCAAAACCACCATGTGGTACTGAACCATATTTACGAAGGTCAAGGTAGAATTCGTATTCTGAACGGTCCATTCCGAGTTCATCCATTTTAGCTACAAGGGCATCATAGTCATCTTCACGCATTGAACCACCGATGATTTCACCATAACCTTCTGGAGCCAAAAGGTCTGCACAAAGAACGCGCTCTGGATTACCAGGAACAGGTTTCATGTAGAAGGCCTTAAAGCTTGCTGGATAATTAACAACGAATGTTGGAACACCAAAATAGTTTGAAATCCAAGTTTCGTGCGGTGAACCGAAGTCATCCCCATGTTCGAGGTGCTCGTAATCTGTATCTTCATCATTTTCATGTGCTTGAAGAAGGTCGATAGCTTCATCATAAGACACACGCTTGAATGGCTCAGCAATGTATTTCTTAAGAAGATCCACATCACGTTCAAGGATTTCAAGAGCTTGTGGCGCACGATCAATCACACCTTGAATAAGTGCTTTAACATAAGCTTCTTGCAAGTCAAGTGACTCATCATGTGTCAGGAATGAATACTCAGCATCCATCATCCAGAACTCAGTCAAGTGACGACGTGTTTTTGATTTTTCAGCACGGAAAACAGGACCAAAATCAAAGACACGACCAAGAGCCATTGCACCAGCTTCAAGGTAAAGCTGACCAGATTGGCTTAGGTAAGCAGGAGTACCAAAGTAATCTGTTTCAAACAATTCTGTTGAATCTTCAGCAGCATTTCCTGACAAAATTGGACTATCAAATTTGATGAAACCATTTTTATCAAAGAATTCGTATGTTGCGTAAATAATCGCATTACGAATTTGTTGGACAGCCATTTGTTTACGCGAACGCAACCAAAGGTGACGATTATCCATCAAGAAGTCAGTTCCGTGTTCTTTTGGTGTGATTGGGTAATCATGTGACTCACCGATGACTTCTACTGCTGTCACATCCAACTCGTAACCAAATTTTGAACGTTCATCTTCTTTGACCACACCAGTCACATAAACTGATGTTTCTTGGCTAAGGCGTTTAACAGTATCAAATTTTTCAGTACCTTCTTCTTCACCGTATTTTTCGATGAAGTTAGGTTTGAAAGCTACAGCTTGGAAGAAGGCAGTCCCATCACGCAATTGAAGAAAGGCCAATTTCCCTTTACCTGATTTGTTAGCTACCCATGCACCGATAGTGATTTCTTCACCCACGTATTTAGGCACATCAATAATTGAAACTAATTGTTTAGACATGTAATTACTTCTCTTTTCTTTTGATCTATTTTAATTCTATTTTTCCATAAAGGCTTTGATTCGGCGGACTGCTTCTTTCAAAGTATCCAAGTCTGTTGCATAGCTAAGACGAATATTTTCAGGTGCCCCGAATCCTGCACCTGTTACCAAAGCCACTTCAGCCTCTTCAAGAATAGCGTTTGTAAAATCATTGACATCTGTATAACCCTTGATTTCCATCGCTTTTTTAACATTAGGGAAGAGGTAAAAGGCACCCTGAGGTTTGATGACTTCAAAACCAGGTACTTCAGCTAGGAGTGGATAAATTGTATTCAAACGTTCTTCAAAGGCCTGACGCATTTCTTCGATAGAAGACTGATCACCAGTTAAGGCTTCAATAGCAGCGTATTGAGAAACTGCTGTAAGATTTGATGTTGTTTGGCTAATAATCTTCGCCATTCCTGAAATAATTTCTGGATCTCCTACAGCAAATCCCACGCGCCAACCTGTCATAGCATAGGTCTTAGAAACACCATTAATCACAATTGTTTGCTTACGAATCGCATCTGACAAGCTTGAAATTGGGGTGAAAGTATTGCCATTATAGACCAAACGTCCATAGATATCATCTGCTAAAATCAAGATATCGTGCTCAACCGCCCAGTCACCGATTGCTTGCAATTCTTCCTTGCTGTAAATCATTCCTGTTGGATTTGATGGAGAATTAAGCAAGACAACCTTAGTTTTTTCAGTTCGAGCAGCTTCAAGCTGTTCAACCGTTGCTTTAAAGTGATTAGCTTCAGTCGTTTGGAAAGTAACCGGAACACCCTCAACCATTTTAACTTGGTCTACGTAAGAAACCCAGCAAGGTGTTGGAATAATGACTTCATCACCAGGATTAATGACCGTAGCAAAGAAAGCATATAAGATAAACTTAGCACCAGTGCCGACAACAACCTCATTTGGTTTCACAGCATAACCATAGAAATTTTCCATGTAAGTGCTGATCGCATCCTTGAGTTCCGGAAGTCCAGAAGCCACGGTATAAAAACTTGCTTTACCATTTTCAATAGAAGCAATGGCCGCATCTTGAATGTTCTTAGGTGTTACAAAATCTGGTTCACCAAGTGTCAAACTCAAGATATCACGTCCTTGAGCTTTAAGAGCTTTAGCACGCGCACTGGCAGCTAAAGTAACACTTTCTTCCATTTGTAATACACGATTTGATAATTTTGTCATTTCATTATAGTCCTTCCACTTTAATAACCTGACCTGAGATAAAATCAACCAGATAATACTGGGTTCCTGACTTCACTTCCCAAATAGGAGTTTTGCCATATTTTCCTAGGTGGACATAGGATATCTCCTTAGCACCATAGGCCTTAGCAGCTTTCTTAGCGACTGACTTACTAATACCATCAGATTGCTTGTAGATATCAACCACACCTGAATCAGGACTCATGATAACAGCCAGCTTCTCACCTTGACTAGACTTTCCAAGAAGTCCGTAATAGGTAGACTCACCATGGTAAATATCAAATTCAGTAACGGTCCTTATGTCTGCTTTGCTCTCTGCTATGGCAATAACCTTCTTTTCAGCGTCTACGTAAGGCTTAGTCGCTACAATAAGAATAGCAGTCACAGAGGCAATTAAGGTCACAACGATTACAATTATTCCAAAAATGAGCTGTTGCTTTTTTGTCCAAGGTGAACGTTGTTTACGCATAATGCCTCCTAAAAAAGTTTCTGAATTTATTATATCAGAAAATGATAAATCTTTACATAGCAATATAGCTAGTATTGAGCAATTAAGTCTATCTTTTTTATAACTCAGTAAAATTCATAAAGCCTGAGTAATCTTAGAAAAGGTTTGTTTTAAAAAGTTAACTTTCTTTTTCTAAGAAATCCTTAATATCCTCTTTGACTTGCTCAAACTTAGCATACTTAAGCGCCACTTCTTGTGTGACTTCTTTTAGAAATAGTTTTCCATAGCTCTTAACGAGTGGGCGATTGTCCATAAGAAGAATAGCTGAACGCTGTTCTGGGCGTCTTTGGGCACGTCCGATAGCTTGTTTGAAACGTAAAACCGTCATTGGAAGACTGTAACTCTCAAAGGTACTCTTTCCTTGCTTAGAAAACCAAGATTCAATCTTTTGATAGAAAGGATCCTTAGGATTGTCAAACGGCAGACGTGCAATAACCTCAATTACCCTATCTTGTTGAGCAAAGTCAACGCCTTCCCAGAATGACCCCATACCAAGAAGGAGATTGGTCTCACCTCTATCAAAACGTTTTTTGACATTAAAAGCTGTCCCATTTTTCTCTTGAGTTAGGTGACGCACTTCCCTATGATCCAATAAATCCGAAACAGCCATCATACTCTTTCGAGACGTGAATAGTACTAAAATTGGATATTCCATTTCAGATAGCTTCTGGAGACGCTTTGCAAGAGCAACTTCATACTCCTCCTCAGAAGAAACTCCAATCATAGGCATGCTTTGATCAATCCAAATAGCTTGATTGGGTAAAGTGTCCATTGGAAGGTTAACCTTACGTACCTGTTTTAAGCCCAACAAATCAGCCACATCAACATCAGGTCCTACATCAATAGTTGCTGAAACAATTATCACTTTTTGAGCACTTGGTAGATAAGCTGAAAGTTCTAAGAGTTCTTGACGTGACGCCTTTAAATAAGTCACACGATGTTCCTGATAATAGTCTGTTTCAAGCCAAAAATGGCTGTAAAGGGGTGTCTTCAGTGGAGACAACATCTCCATCAAATCACTTTCACCTTCCAGTTCAGAAATGGTTTGTAGCAAACGATCTAATTGCTGGCGATTATACTGCTTCTGAGGAAATTGTTGGTGTTCTTGGATTAGATGGCTAACTTCAAACTGCAAATTTTCGAGCAAGCGTTGTTGAAGTAAGGTTTGATTACCACTATCAAGAATACGATGGATATGTTGCAAAAGCACTGTAAGATTGACTTGATGACGTGAAAATTGTTCCAAAGCCAGAACCATCTTTTGTCCCTCATCAATCACAAGATTTTTTCCTCGAACAAAATCATGATCATCTTCCATACGCGTCAAAAGATAAGCATGATTGGTCACAACTACCCTAGCTTCTTGGGCTTTTTGGTAGGACTGTTGCCAAAAATCATATTCAGCAAAAAGACTATCCACCTTTAACTTACCATCGTGCTTAATCTCATCAAAATAGGCCATATAGCGCTGTTTTTGTCTGATTTCATCAAGATCCCCTGTCTCCGTTTCAGTCAACCAAACCAAGAGTTGCATTTTGTAACGATTAATCAAACGGTTACTATCCTGACGAAGTAAGGTTTGGTAGAAGGCATCCAACTTGATATAATTCTGAGGTCCTTTGAGACTATGAAAGTTAATATTAAAGACATCCGATAAGGCTTTAGCTTCCTGATTCATAATCTGATTTTGAAGAAGCTTGGTTGGAACAGCCACCACCACTTTATCGACATCGGCTTGTGCTAACAAGGGAAGCAAATAGCCATAGGTTTTCCCAATTCCAGTCTGAGCCTGAATCATGGAAATAGCAGTATTATCAAACTCCTTCCTTACTGCCTCAGCAAACTCTCTTTGTTTGGGTCTTGACTCTAAATCCAAAAGAGCAATATTGGTAGCAAAATCTTGAGACAGTTTTCGTTCCGCCTTATAAGCCACAGGTCTACGAAGAACAATTCCAGATTCTTCAAGCATGACATATTCCTTTGAAAGACCTAAATTTTGACCTCTTATAGCATCACGAATAACCAACTCTGTCTCAAAAAGAAGATTATCTGAAAAAGTCAAAAGCATCTCAATGGTCTGTCTAGGTAAGCTGGCAATCTTATCCATCAAATGAAACAAAAGCTGTCCGGTCGCTCTCGCATCTTCAATAGCAGTATGGGCTTGAGCTAAGTCAAGATTAAGAACCTTGGATAAATGAGATAACTTATATTGTTCGAACGTTGGATAAAAGACCTGAGCCAATTCGACCGTATCAACACGAGGCGTCCTTAATTCGAAACCCTCCATAAAAAGTGCCTCTGCAAGCAAATTGGCATCAAATTTAACATTATGGGCAACAAAAATACAGTCCTCAATCAGTTCAAAAATTGTTCTGGCAATTTCTGAAAAATCTGGTGCTTGGGCCAACTGCTGATCGGAAATTCCTGTTAAATGAATAATGTGCTCATCGAGTTCCTGGTGTGGGTTAACATCACTCGCAAATTCGTCAACCACCTGACCATTTTGCATGATAACAATTCCCACCTGTATAATACTAGCCGTTGACGAAGCGGAGGTTGCTTCCAAATCAACAATGGCATATTTATTCGTGTTTTTTTCACTCATAGTGACCTTATTATAGCATATACAAAGCACCAAAAAAAGACAAAGCCACCATTCTGATATTGGAAAAAGCCTGAAATTCATGCTACACTAGAACTATGAAAATAAGACGAATTTTAAATCCTGTTGCTCAGGAAAACACCTATATTTTAGAAAACGATACAGCCTGTCTAGTCATTGATCCAGGAAGTGATACTTCTGCTATCTTAGCTGAACTTAAAGCAATCGACAAACCAGTTGCTGCTATCCTTTTGACACATACACACTACGACCACATTATGAGTGTTGAGGCAGTCCGTCAGGCTTATAATCCTCCTGTTTATGTTACTGAAGCTGAAAAAGACTGGTTGATGAGTCCTATTGATAATTTATCTGGACTCCCACGTCACGACGATATGGAAGACGTTATTGTCAATCCTGCAGAACACTACTTCGATTTTACTGAAAATTATAACATCAAGAACTTTCAGTTTAAAGTTGTTCCAACTCCAGGACACTCTATTGGAGGTGTTTCTTTTATCTTTGATAGAGAAGAAACTGTATTTTCTGGTGATGCCCTCTTTAAAGAAACAATTGGACGCTGGGACCTTCCATCAGGTAACTACGAACAATTACTCACTAGTATTCAAGAGCAACTCTTTACGCTTCCTAACCACTACAGAGTTTTCCCAGGACATGGATGGGATACCACTATTGGTCACGAGAAGGTCTTTAACCCACATTTTTCATAAAAACAAAAGCTTGTCATACCTACTTTATTTAGTATTGACAAGCTTTTTTATTCGAATAAAAAAGAAGGCCGATAGACCTTCTTATCTGAGACACTGTAGAGTGCCTATTTAGATTTGATATAGTTAACACCATCTGCTTTAGGTGCAACGGCTTTACCGAAGAAAGCAGCCAAGACAATAATTGTCAAGATATATGGTGCAATTTGCAAATACACATTTGGTACATGTGAAATGAGTGGAAGCTGTTTTCCAATGATTGCCAATGATTGTGACAATCCAAAGAACAAACTTGAGAGCATAGCTCCAATTGGACTCCAACGGCCGAAAATCATAGCAGCCAAGGCGATGAAACCAGGACCTGCAATTGTTGTAACGGCAAAGTTGTTTGAGATTGATTGTGCATAAACCGCACCACCAACACCACCAAGGAAGCCCGAAATCATGACGCCATAGTAACGCATACGATAGACGTTAATCCCAAGTGTATCTGCTGCCTGTGGGTGTTCACCAACTGAGCGAAGTCGTAAACCAAAGCGAGTCTTAAAGATGAGCCACCATGATGCTACTGAAACCAAGATAGCAACATATGCTACCAAAGAAACATTAGTGAAGAAAACTTTACCCAAGAAAGGGACATGATCCAAGATTGGGAAGGATACAGTCTTAAAGTTATGACTGATAGCAGGTGTTTGACCAGCACCATAGATAACACGTGTCAAGAACACTGCCAAAGATGGTGCGATAAGGTTCAACACTGTACCAGAGACAACATGGTCAGCTCGGAAGTTAATTGTCGCAACAGCATGGAGCAATGAGTAGAGAACACCAACCAGACCTGCTACAATCGCAGCAATCCAAGGTGTCGCATCTCCAAAACTTTCTGCAAAAGTCAAGTTAAAGAGAACACCTGCGAAAGCACCAATTACCATAATTCCTTCAAGGCCGACATTTACGATACCGCCTCGTTCAGAGAAAGTTCCACCGATACTTGTAAAAATCAATGGTGCTGAATATTTCAACATAGAGGCAACAATTAAGGCTATAATTGTAATAAAGTCCATATTAGTTTTGTCCTCCTTTAGCTTTCACTGATTTATGACGAGGGCGAACCCAATATCTAATGATGTAATTAGCACCAACAAAGAAGATAATCAAGGCTGAAACAACATCGATAATTTCAGGTGGAACACCAATCATACCACTCTTACCAATAGACAAAACACCATAAAGAAGGGCGGCAAATGGGATACCGATAGGTGAGTTAGACGCTAAAAGCGCAACCGCCATACCGTTCCAACCGATAGCCAATGAAGCGTTTTGAACGAAGACATTTTGGAATGTACCAAGTCCTTCTACTGTACCTCCAAGACCACATAGAGCACCTGAGATAATCATTGACATGATAATAACACGTTTAGATGACATCCCTGCATACTCTGAAGCATGAGGATTAAGACCTACAGATGTGATTTCAAAACCAGTTGTTGTTTTCTTAAGCAAGAACCAAACTAAGAAGGCAGCTGCAAGAGCCAGGAAGAAACCAATATTGAAACGCGAACCACCAGTTATTTGAGATAAATACTCTGTTTGATAACTAGCTGAGGCTACAACCTTGTTAGAAGCTTCTGAAGAACGCAACATATCAGCTGTAAATCCAAAGCGAATAATATTGTTTGCTACATACAAAATGATGTAGTTCATCATGATGGTAACAATGACCTCACTAGTTCCCAAGTAAGCACGGAGAATACCTGGAATAGCCCCAGCGATACCACCTGCAACCAGACCGATAATGACTGTACAGATAACTGAAATCACCTTTGGTAAGTCAGGGAATGACAAAGCAAACCATACGGCAGAAACCCATCCTGCCAAGGCTTGTCCTGGCAAACCAACGTTAAAGAAACCTGCCTTAGATGCAACAGAGAATCCTAGTGCAATCAGAATCAGCGGACTCATGGCGCGAAGAATTTCACCAATATTTTTCAATGAGCCGAAGGCCGTTGTGAAAAGATCATAGTAAGCCCAGAATGGATCGTAACCGAAAATCAACATCAAAACGGCTCCAATCAGCATTCCCAAGAGGACAGCAATTAAAGGAACTGCCCAATTTTGTACTTTTTTAGACATTTGCTTCCTCCTTATTCAATTGTCCACCAGCCATAAGAATACCAAGATCTTGCTTATTCGTTTCAGCAGGATCTAGAATTCCCTGAATTGCACCATCATAGATAACCGCAATTCTGTCTGACATATCAAGAATTTCATCCAATTCAAAGCTGACAACAATCACAGCCTTACCTTTATCACGTTCTGCGATAATACGTTTACGGATGTACTCAATGGCACCAACGTCAAGACCTCGAGTTGGTTGACTTACAATAAGAAGTCCTGGGTCACGGTCAATCTCACGAGCGATAACAGCTTTTTGTTGGTTACCACCTGACAATTCACCACCAGCAATTAACTCTCCTGCACCACGAACATCAAACTCTTTCATCAATTCACGCGCTTTAGCATTGATGACATTATAGTTCAAGATACCATTCTTAGAATTTGGCTCTTTGTAGTAGGTTTGAAGAGCGATATTTTCAGCAACTGTCATTTCAAGGACCATACCATCACGGTGACGATCTTCAGGAATATGACCAACACTCATTTCAGTAATCTGACGAGTTGTCTTATGAATAATCGATTCACCCTTGATGGTTATATCACCTGACTTAACTTTACGAAGTCCTGTAATCGCTTGGACAAGTTCTGTCTGACCATTGCCATCGATACCGGCAATACCGATGATCTCACCAGCACGAACATCTAATGATAGATTTTTAACAGCAGGAATTCCTCGGTTCTCGTTAACCACCAAATCTTTAATAGAAAGAACAACTTCTTTTGGATTTGAAGGAATTTTCTCTGTCTTGAAGGAAACCTGATGGCCAACCATCATTTCGGCCAAGTCAGCATTTGTTGACCCTTCAATCGTTACCGTATCAATTGATTTACCACGTCTAATGACAGTGACACGGTCAGAAACTGCTCGAATTTCATCCAACTTATGGGTAATCAGAATAATTGACTTGCCTTCCTTAACCAAGGTCTTCATAATGTTTAGAAGTTCAGTAATTTCAGACGGAGTCAATACCGCAGTCGGCTCATCGAAGATCAAAATATCAGCCCCACGATACAAAGTCTTAAGGATTTCAACACGCTGTTGAGCACCAACAGAGATATCTGCAACTTTGGCAGTTGGATCTACCGCAAGACCGTATCTTTCAGAGAGTTCAGTAATTTCCTTGATAGCCTTCTTCATATCAAGGACACCACCAGCTTTAGTTACCTCACTACCCAGGATGATATTTTCAGCAACTGTAAAAGCTTCAACCAACATAAAGTGTTGGTGAACCATCCCAATCCCCAGTTTCGTTGCTTTAGATGGTGAATCAATCGTCACCTCTTGTTCTTTAACCTTAATGGTACCGCTCGTAGGTTGCAAAAGACCTGAAAGCATATTCATTAAAGTTGACTTACCTGCACCATTTTCACCGAGGAGGGCATGGATCTCTCCTTGTCTCACATCAAGATTGATATGGTCATTTGCCACGAATTCACCAAATTTTTTGGTAATATCGTGCATCTCAATGACATTTGGCTTCGTCATACAATCTCCTTCCAAGAATAATTTTTATTTCAGCAAAGGGGATCATTAACTGCTTCCCTTTGCTGAGACAAAAATTTGTCTCAGTTTAAGTTCTATAAAGACTTATACTTAACTATTATTTGCTAAGACCATCAGTTGGTTTCAATTCACCATTCTTGATTTGTTCTTTAGCTTTTTCTACTGCATCCTTGATATCTGAAGGAAGATTAGACGTTACAATGTCAACACCACCGTCTTTGATACCGTAAGTCTTAGTTTTACCACCTTCGAATTTATCGCCTTTGACTTGTCCGTTAGCAATATCTTTAACAACTGTACCAACTTGTTTGATTGTTGAAGTCAAAACAAAGTTAGATTTTTTCTTGTCTGAAGATGTATAGTTACCTTCTGCATTTTGGTCACGGTCAACACCGATTACCCAAACTTTCTTATCGCTGTCAGCATCAAGTTTTTCGTTAACTTCTTTAGCTGCTGTGAAGACACCAGTACCAGTACCACCAGCTGCTTGATAGATTACGTCAACGCCTGAAGCGTACATAGTTGAAGCAATTGTTGTACCTTTAGCAGCGTCTGAGAATGATTCAGCATATTGAACTTGTACATCGATGTCTGGTTTTACAGATTTAGCACCTGCTGTGAAACCAGCTTCAAAACGTGTAATTGTATCTGATGTTTGACCACCAATGAAACCAACTTTATTTGTTTTTGATTGCATAGCTGCTGCGATACCTGCAAGGTAAGCCCCTTCATTATCGGCAAACAAAACACTCTCAACGTTCTTTTGATCTTTAATAACATCGTCAATAATTACATAGTTCACATCTTCGTGTTCTTTAGCTGCGTCTGCTACTGCATCATGAAGAGCAAAACCAACACCAAAGATGAGATTGTAGCCTTGACTTTGTGCTGAAGACAAGTTAGTTGCAAAGTCAGACTCTGAACCAGATTGGAAGTAATTGTAGCCAGAATCTTTTTCAAGTTTGTTAGCTTTACCCCAAGCTTGAAGACCTTCCCATGCTGATTGGTTAAATGATTTATCATCAACCCCACCAGTATCAGTAACGATAGCAGCTTTAACTTTTGAATCAGCTGATGATCCACCGCGTCCGCCACGTGCACATGCTGCAAGACCAAGCGCTGCTACAGCAACAAGGCCAAGTCCGATAATTTTCTTGTTCAATTTCATCTTGAACACTCCTCCTATAACTTGCAAGAAAACTTGCTTAATAAAGAATAAAACAACTAGACTATTGTAAGTCCGTAAAAGAGTATGGTAACAACTCTCCGACTGTCATCTCGACTGTCGAGTTATCTTCAGCGATAAGAATCACTTTAGAATCAGATTTTAAAAATTCAACCATTACTTGGCGACAAGCACCACATGGTGAGATGGGATTTTTGGTATCTCCGTAGACTGCAAGACATTCAAAATCTCTGTACCCTTCGGATACCGCCTTAAAAATGGCTGTCCTTTCTGCACAATTGGTCAATCCGAATGAGGCATTCTCAATATTACACCCTTGAAAAATTTGCCCATCCTTTGTAAGCAATGCTGCTCCAACTCTAAAACGAGAATAGGGAACATAGGCATTTTCAGCTGCTTCTTGTGCTGCTTTTATTACTTGCTCTTTTTTAGTAGCTATCATGGCTTTCTTGACCTTTCATAATGGCAACTCCTGACGAAGTACCAATACGGGTTGCACCAGCTTTGATAAAGGCTTGAGCCGCCTCAAGTGTGCGTGCTCCACCAGATGCCTTGACTCCCATAGTAGGACCAACAGCCTCTCGCATAAGTTCAATATCTTCAATTGTTGCGCCACCAGTAGAAAAACCAGTAGAGGTCTTCACAAAATCTACACCTGCCAGTTTTGCTAATTGGCAAGCTTCGACCTTTTCTTCATCGGTCAGAAGACAAGTTTCAATAATAACCTTTACAAGTTTTCTTCCACTAGCTTCAACAACAGCTTTAATGTCGTCTTCGACTAATTTAAGATTTCTAGATTTAAGAGCACCGATATTGATTACCATATCAACTTCATCTGCACCATTGGCAATAGCATCCTTGGCTTCAAAAGCCTTAACTGCAGAGGTCGATGCTCCCAAAGGGAAACCAATAACTGTACAAACTTTAACAGAACTATCTTTAAGCAATTCAGCTGCCGTTTTAACCCAAGTTGGATTAACACAGACACTGGCAAACTCATACTTCTTAGCCTCATCAATTAGGGAAAGAATCTGTTCTTTATTAGCATCAGCTTTTAGTAAGGTATGGTCAATATAGCTATTAACAGACATAAACAAAACTCCTTGATTAGTATAAAATTAAGGATTAGCGAATTATCTTTAATATTTCTGTCGTTTCTTTACATTCACTATCAATAATAACATTTTTTTCAAATTCAGTCAGCTTTTTTTCAGATAAAATTTCTTGACTATAGACCCTGGCAATAAGGTCTCCTTGAGCTACTGCATCGCCAACTTTCTTTTCAAATACAATTCCCGTTTCATAATTAAGACTATCTGACTTAGTAGCTCGACCTGCTCCCAATTGCATGGCAAATTTCCCAAACGCCATAGCAGGCAACTCTTTAATGTAACCTGTTTTATGGGCATAAATATCTGTAACGACAGGAGCACTGCTATGACGATAAAGATCAGTCAAATCACCACCCTGAGCTTGAATGAGTTCTTCAAACTTAGCAAGGGCTTTTCCACCCACTAAGTGCTGACGAATCTCTTCCTGACTAGCTTCAACTTGAGCTAAATCTAATAGTATCTCAGCTAACTCACAGATAAAGTCAGTGATATCTTCACGTCCCTTACCTTGCATAATTTCAATAGCCTCAGTGATTTCTAAGCGGTTACCAATAGCTTTACCTAGTGGCTGGCTCATATCTGTTATAACTGCAATTGTTTCACGATTAACCTCATGTCCTAATGCAACCATGGTCTCTGACAATTTTTCAGCATCAGACATGTTTTTCATGAAAGCACCTTGACCAACAGTAACATCTAGTAAAATCTTATCAGCACCTGCTGCAATTTTTTTGGACATAACAGAGCTTGCGATTAGAGGAATGGAATCTACTGTTGCAGTGACATCACGCAAGGCATAAAGAAGTTTATCAGCCTTAACTAAATGCTCAGACTGACCAATGAGGGAAATTCCAATGTCTTTAACTTGCTGAATGAACTCTTCCTTGCTACGCTCAACCTGATAGCCTTTGATAGACTCTAATTTGTCAATCGTTCCACCTGTATGTCCAAGACCACGACCACTCATCTTAGCTACTGGAACACCAAAGCTAGCTACAAGTGGCATAAGGATGATGGTTACCTTATCGCCAACACCACCGGTCGAATGTTTATCTACCTTAACACCTGGAATTTCTGACAAATCATATTGTTCACCTGAAGCAACCATATCAGTGGTCAAATCATGGATTTCACGAATAGACATACCTTGATAATAAATCGCCATCGCCAAAGCAGCTATCTGATAGTCTGGTATTTCCCCAGACACATAGCCATTAATGAGATATGAAATTTCCTCTGTGCTTAACTCGCCACCATCTCTTTTCTTTTCAATTAAATCAACTGTTCTCATAATTTCTCACTTCTAAGGATATAATATCCTTTAGCCTTTTTAACGACTTCAGCATTACCAAACACATCCTCCATCTTAGCCTTAGCTGACGGAGCACCTTGTTTTTTCTGAATAACAATAGTTAGGTTACCACCTTGATTGAGATAATCATATGCCTCCTCGATAACTTGATGAACCACCTTCTTGCCCGCACGGATAGGTGGATTAGAAATAATATAGTCAAAACTTCCAGTGACATTTTCATAGATATTTGATTGGAAGATAGTAGCTTCAACCTTATTTCGTTGAGCATTTTGTCTAGCTAAATCAATCGCCCTACTATTGATGTCGATCATAGTGACTTTAACTCCTTGGACCTTGGCTAAACTGATACCGAGAGGACCATAGCCACAACCCACATCTAAAAGCGTTTTGCCAGCTTCCAAATCCAATGCACTCAAAAGCACTTGACTCCCAAAATCAATCATTTTTTTAGAGAAAACCCCAGCATCTGTATAAAACTGAAAACTTTCTCCTAATAAATTAACCTTTAAATCATGAATATCATGAGCCGCATCTGGCGTCTCAGCATAATACATTTTTGACATTATTTTTTCCTTCTAGATAGTACTTTTTCTTTATCGTATCATAAATAGCAAAGTAAGGCTAGTGAAATGACAAGGCTTACATTCGACCTTTTTTTCTGCTATAATATTATTTATGCTAAATGAATTTATCAATTTCGAAACGATATCACGCAAGGAATGGCAACGCCTTCATAAAGAGGACAATGCCCCATTGACTGCAGAAGAACTGGATTCCATTCGAAGCCTTAATGATAAGATTGATGTGCAAGAAGTTAGTGACATTTATCTTCCCCTTATCAATCTCATTCGTATCTATCAGAAAACTGCCAACGATCTAACCTTTTCTAAGAGTATCTTTTTACAAAAATCACAGACTAACCGTCCATTTATTATTGGGGTATCTGGTTCAGTTGCTGTTGGCAAATCCACTACCAGTCGTTTGCTTCAACTCTTGTTGCAGCGTACCTTTCCCCAATCTAATGTTGAACTTGTGACAACTGATGGCTTTCTCTATCCTAACCAAACCTTGAAAGAAAAAGGCATCCTTAATCGTAAGGGCTTCCCTGAGTCCTACGATATGCCACTTCTTCTCAACTTTTTAGATACTATAAAAAATGGTGGTGATGTCAATATTCCTGTTTACTCTCATGAAATTTATGATATTGTACCAGGACTTACCCAAGAAATCAGACAGCCTAATTTTTTAATTGTCGAAGGGATTAATGTTTTCCAGAACCCTATTAACCAACGGCTCTACATGAGTGACTATTTCGATTTTTCTCTCTTCATTGACGCTGAAGTTAATAATATCGAATCCTGGTATCTCGAACGTTTTCAAACCCTTCTTGAGCTCGCCAAAAAAGATGAAAACAACTACTACCATCGTTTCACTAAATTTAGTAAGGATGAAGCTTTATCTTTAGCACAAAAAACCTGGCGTGATATCAATTTGGTTAACCTGGAAAATTATATCGAACCTACACGAAGTCGAGCTGAACTGATTCTTCACAAGGGAGACAATCATAAAATCGACTTCATCCACTTAAAAAAATAGAAAAAGCTTGCCAAGGGGCCTAAAATAACGTATAATGACATAGTTAGATAAATTTTGGAGGTGAAAACATTGGCAAATATTAAATCAGCTATCAAACGCGCTGAACTTAACGTTAAACAAAACGAAAAAAACTCAGCTCAAAAATCAGCTTTGCGTACTGCTATTAAAGCATTCAACGCTAACCCAACTGAAGAAGCTTACCGTGCTGCATCAGCTAGCATCGATAAAGCCGCTTCTAAAGGTTTGATTCATAAAAACAAAGCAAGCCGCGATAAATCACGTCTTGCAGCTAAATTGGCTAACTAATTGAAAGCTCCATTTAGGAGTTTTTTTATTACCTAAAAAACCTGCTAGATTATCGTCTAGCAGGTTTTCTTTATTAATTAAACTCCGGTGATCTTAACTTCAAAAATCGTTCCCTTTGGTTGATTATCTTTAACAACAATTGTTCCTTTAAGGGCTAAAACAATTTGTTGCGCTAGGGATAAGCCAAGTCCAAACCCACCTTTTTGTCTGGTTCTAGCCTTATCTACGCGATAAAAGCGATCAAAGATTTTTTTCTTATCACTATCTGATATTCCAGGACCATTATCAGCTACAGAAATATAAAGATGCCGGTCATTAGTGCGGACAGTAAAGGTAACATGTCCGTCATCTTCCGTATATTTAATCGCATTATCAAATAAGATGGTCATTAACTGTTTCAATAACGTTTTATCAGTCTGGATTGGACGACCAACTTGGTTTTGAGCCGTGAAACCTTTCTCATTTTCTTCTGCAATCATGGCATAGTTGGTAAAGACTGTATCAAAGAAAGCAGGTTCTAAGGTTTCGATTTCTGGTTTAATACCATCGTCACGACGAGCCAAGTTCAAAAGATTAGTCGTCAAAAGACGCATGTTGCGTACTTCATCAAGACTTGAAGCAATATTCTCTGAATTATCTAGAATGGTGCTCTCAGGCTTGCGGAAAAGAACTTCTAATCTGTTTTGAATCACAGCAAGCGGTGTCCGTAACTCATGGCTAGCATTCTCAACAAAAGCCTTCTGCTTCTCCAAGCTTTCCTGGATAGGACGTCTTGACCACTTAGCCAAATACATACTAGCCGCAACAGATAAAAGCCAGAAGAAACTCATCATGATGACAATTAGCTTAACATAACGTTCAGTGGCTTCTTCCAATTGAGTTGTATTAATCGCAATAACAAGGTACTTAGCATCAGGATAGAGGCTATTATCTACTTTTTCAGTAATCAGACGGTACTTTTCCGTTTGATCGAAATAATTCTGAGCACTTCCCTTGCTGATAACATCAATGTTATTTTTGTCTATTGGTAAATTGGATAAGCTTGAAAATTTATCAACAACATTAAGGACTTTTCCATTCTTATCAAGTACCAAGACACTAGTATTTGCCGCAACAGATAAATCGTGAGGGGTATCTTCAATTTTTGATTTCTTCTTAGGCTCTTTCTTAGAGCCACTCGAGTCAGGTGTTTCAGCTGTCGACTCTTTAGTATCATAGGCTTGGTAAATGGTTGTCGTATTATTTTGATCTACCTCAGAAGTCAGAAAAAGTTCCCGTTTTAGCATTTCCATTTCTAAATAAGAATTGGTTTTAGTGGCTGCCATTTTCAGACTAGAGTCCACATTGGAATAAACGCCGTAACTCAGAATCTGCAAAATCATGACAGTCATGATAAGGAAAATACCAGAAAAAGTGGCAAAGAAATGAATGAACGACTTAAATCCGTCTGACTTGATTCTCCTAAAGAGATAATTGAAAAATTTAGTCAGCATTCTTCAAAATATACCCCACACTTCTCAAGGTTTGGAGATTGGCAGCAAAGTCTGTTCCTTTAAGTTTCTTACGAATTTTAGAAACATAAACCTCAACAACTGATACTGTGGTATCACTATCAAATCCCCAAAGACGGTCAAAAATTTGTGACTTAGGCAAAATTACGTTTTGATTTTGTAAGAAGTAAACTAATAAATCAAACTCTTTACCAAGAAGTTCTACTTCTTTATCCCCCACAAAGGTTGAATTTGTAGCAAGATTGACACGAACATCACCAAAAGAAAGTGTGTTTTGGTCAAATTTACCAGATCGTTTCAAAAGTGCTTGAATACGCATCTTCAACTCTTCTAAATAGAAAGGTTTGGTTAGATAGTCGTCTGCACCCAGTTCAAAGCCATGACCCTTATCATCTAGACTTTCCTTAGCCGTCATGATAAGTACAGGAGTTGTTACACCTTTTTCACGTAATTCTCTAAGAACCGTGAAACCATCTTTTTCAGGTAACATAAGGTCTAAAAGAATCAAATCATAGACGCCACTTTCAGCTTCGTAGAGACCTTCATCTCCATCAAAGACTTGCATCACATCAGCAAAGTCATCTAAAAAATCAAAAACTGAGTTCGACAAACTCAAATCATCTTCTACTAGTAGTATTTTAATCATAGTTATCCCCCTTGTTAGGTGTCAAAGATACAAATAACACTTTGACTAAGTTTTATCATTATATCTAAAATAGACGTAATCATCTAGTGCTTTGATCTTATTTTATTTAGATTTAGTCTACTAAACTTTCCTTAAGTTTTTCATAACTCTAACAAAAAAACAGCACCAATAGGTACTGTTTATATCGATATTTCTTCTTAGAACAAACCAACAGCTGTTCCGTCTTCAGCTACGTCCATCTTGAGGGCTGCTGGTGCTTTTGGAAGACCAGGCATTGTCATGACGTCTCCTGTAAGAGCTACGATAAATCCAGCACCTGTTTTAGGAACAAATTCACGGATAGTGATATCAAAACCTTCTGGTGCTCCAAGTAAGAATTGGTTATCTGAGAAGCTATATTGTGTTTTAGCCATACATACTGGCAATTTATCCCAACCGAATTCTGCAAATTGTTTGAGTTGGTTCTTAGCTTTTTTCTCGAAGACAACTGATTTACCACCATAGATTTCAGTAACAATCTTAGTGATTTTTTCTTCCAAGCTATCATCATCAGAATAAAGACGTTTATAGTCGGCATTACCATTTTCAACAGCATCAACTACTGCGTTGGCAAGGTCAATACCACCATCAGCACCATTAGCCCAAACGCTAGCCAATTCAACAGGAACATCGATTTCTGCACAAAGTTCTTTAAGGGCTGCAATTTCAGCTTCTGTATCAGCAACAAACTCGTTAATAGCAACGACTGCTGGAAGACCAAATTTACGAACGTTTTCTACATGACGTTTCAAGTTTGCGAAGCCATCACGAACGGCCTGAACATTTTCTTCAGAGAGGTCAGTTTTGGCTACCCCACCGTGCATTTTGAGAGCACGAAGTGTTGCAACAATAACAACGGCATCAGGAGTTGTTGGGAGGTTTGGAGTCTTGATATCAAGGAATTTTTCAGCACCAAGGTCAGCACCGAAACCTGCTTCAGTAATCGTATAATCAGCCAAACGAAGAGCTGTAGCTGTAGCTAGAACTGAGTTACATCCGTGAGCGATGTTGGCAAATGGACCACCGTGTACCAAGGCTGGTGTCCCATAAATTGTCTGTACCAAGTTTGGTTTGATGGCATCTTTAAGAATAAGGGTAAGCGCACCTTCAATTTCAAGATCACGTACATAAACTGGTGTACGATCATAACGGTAGGCAACTACAATATTTGCCAAACGTTCTTTAAGGTCATTAATATCAGTAGCCAAGCAAAGAATCGCCATGATTTCAGACGCAACAGTAATATCAAAACCATCTTCACGTGGAATACCATTAAGTGGTCCGCCAAGACCAACGTTTACATGACGAAGCGCACGGTCATTAAGGTCAACCACACGTTTCCAAATGATACGGCGTTGGTCAATGCCGAGAGCATTTCCTTGATGAATATGGTTGTCAAGAAGGGCTGACAAAGCATTATTCGCTGTAGTAATAGCGTGCATATCCCCTGTGAAGTGGAGGTTGATATCTTCCATCGGAAGCACTTGAGCGTAACCACCACCTGCAGCACCACCTTTGATTCCCATAACCGGACCAAGTGATGGTTCACGAAGGGCAATCATTGTTTTCTTACCAATTTTGTTAAGAGCATCTGCAAGACCAATTGACATGGTTGATTTCCCTTCACCAGCTGGTGTTGGGTTGATAGCTGTCACCAAAATCAATTTTCCTGGCTTATTGTCTTTGACAGCATTGATTTTATCAAATGACAATTTTGCCTTATATTTTCCGTAGAGTTCCAAATCGTCAAAGCCGATTCCAACTTTTTCAACTACTTCTGTGATTGGTTTTAATTCTACACTTTGAGCAATTTCGATATCTGTTTTCATGAGACACTCCTCTATATTTTTCTAGAATCTATTATATCAGAGTTTGATAAAAAACGCATTATTTTTGGTTAATTACTTTTCAATGTTCGGTTTTTGTTTTGTTATAAATCGTTATAACTTTAATTTATAGGGGTACGCCTCAAAAATACTTACTTTTTATTTACTAAAGACCCAATTTTTAGTACAATACTACTATGAAAATTTTGATTACATCGGGTGGTACCACTGAAAAGATTGATGCTGTACGTGGAATCACAAACCATTCAACAGGTTATCTAGGAAAGGAAATCGCTGAACTTTTCTTGGCTAAGGGTCACCAAGTAACCTTAGTAACGACCAAGACAGCGGTTAAACCAGAACCGAAAGAAAATCTAAAGATTACAGAAATTACGAACGTAGAAAGTCTTCTCAAAAAGATGGAGCCACTCGTCAAAGAGCACGATGTTCTTATACATAGTATGGCAGTCTCTGATTATACTCCTATTTATATGACGGATTTTGCTGAACTGGAGGACACCGAAGATCTCGCTCAATTCTTGCATAAATCTAACACTGAAAGCAAGATATCATCGGCTTCTGATTATCAGGTTCTTTTTCTTAAAAAAACACCGAAGGTCATTAGCCTCGTCAAACAATGGAATCCTGATATTCAATTGATTGGCTTCAAACTTTTGGTTAATGTAAGTAAAGAAGAGCTTTTTGAGGTTGCTCGTGCAAGTCTGAAACACAACAAAGCTGATATTATTGTTGCCAACGACTTGAGTGACATTACTCCAAATCAGCATATTGCCTATCTTGTTGACGAAAAAAACGAGGAGAAAGTTACGACTAAATCTGCGATTGCTCGAGCCTTATTTGAAAGGATATGCCATGACTAAACGTATCATCCTTGCTGTTTCAGGATCAATATCTGCCTATAAAGCAGCTGATCTAACAAGTAGGTTAAAGAAAAAAGGTTATGACGTTCACGTCATTATGACTGAAGCTGCTCAAGCCTTTATCACCCCTCTGACACTTCAAGTCCTTTCGAAGAACCCTGTTCACACTGATGTCATGGAAGAAAAATTGGCTGAACGTATTAATCATATTGACTTAGGTAAAGAAGCTGACCTCTTTGTTGTAGCTCCAGCTTCAGCAAATACCATTGCCAAATTAGCACATGGTCTAGCCGATAATATGCTTACTGCTACTGCTTTAGCTTTACCTAGCACCACACCTAAACTAATTGCCCCTGCAATGAATACGAAAATGTATGAAAATCCACTGACTAAGAAGAATTTAGATACTTTGCATGACCTTGGCTACCAAGAAATTCTTCCAAAATCAGGTTTACTGGCTTGTGGGGATACAGGACGTGGTGCCTTAGCTGATATTGATGACATTATTGAATCCATTGACAATGCTTTAACAAAATAGCCTTGCAGAGAATAAAAAGGAGTTTATGATGAATAAGAAAAATAAAGCAAACCAAACGGCTCAGTTATCCCTCTTGATAGCTACAATGGTTGTAATCGAAGTACTCAGTCAAACCATCTTTGCTGCTTTTGTACTTCCAATCAAACCAACCTTAACCCACATCCCAGTTATTATCGCTAGCATCGTCTACGGTCCTAAAATTGGAGCTTATTTGGGTGGCTTCATGGGAATTATGAGTATTATTCGAAACACTGTTATCTATACGGTTAGTAGCTATCTCTTTAGTCCTTTTGTTGAAGGGGGAACTTGGGCATCTGCAGTCATTGCCATCGTTCCTCGTATCCTAATCGGTATTTTCCCTTACTTTGTCTACAAGTTACTTCAAAACCGTCTAGGTCTGGCTCTATCTGGGGTTTTAGGTGCTTTCACTAATACATTTTTTGTACTTCTTGGTATCTACTTCCTAATTCCTAACTTCTACACAGCAGGTGGCAAAACACTAATGGCAACCATTTTCACAACAAATTCGATTGCTGAAATGATTATTGCTGGACTTTTGACAGTAAGTATCACTCCTATGCTTTTACGATTGAAAAAGTAAATCATTTAATCTATGGATAGTGCCGAAAATCAGATACTATTCTATAAACCGTTAAGGAGAATTTTTATGAAAAAATCAACCGCTATTGCAAGAATTGCCATCTTTTTTGCAGTAATGCTCACCATTCATTTTGTAACTTCCTTCATTCTCGAATTTGTTCCGTCTGGTATTCAACCGACCTTAGTTCATATTCCTGTTGTTATCGCTTCCGTCATTTATGGACCTAGAATCGGAGCTGTTTTGGGACTCCTCATGGGCCTCTTTAGTGTGACCATGAATACATTGGTTTTGACGCCAGCAAGTTTCCTCTTTAGTCCCTTTGTCTCACATGGAAATCTCTATTCTCTCATTATTGCACTGTTTCCACGTATTTTAATCGGAGTGACTCCTTACTTCGTCTATCGATGGCTACACAATCGTACTGGTTTAGTGACAGCTGCTATTGTCGGGTCTATGACCAATACCATTTTTGTTCTATTGGGAATTTATATCTTCTTCGGTAACATCTATGGTGGTAGTTTTCAACATTTTCTTGCTTTAATTTTGACAACAAACTCTCTTATTGAAGTTATTGCTACAGTTCTTGTCACAACTGCAGCCGTTCCGACACTTGAAAGATTAAAATAATTAGTTAGGTCGAGACTGATATGTCTTGGCTCTTTTATTTTCATTTACATTTTAGATACCATTTTCTTTTTAAAAAGATTTACAATTATCGCTAGAATTTTCTGAAAAAATTTGTTATAATGTAAGCGGTTAAAAATATAAAGGAGATTGCTATGTCTTACACTGAAAATTATCAAAAATGGCTCGACTTCGCTGAATTGCCTGCTTACCTTCATGATGAGTTGGTCGCAATGGATGAAAAAACGAAAGAAGATGCCTTCTATACCAACCTTGAATTCGGTACAGCTGGTATGCGTGGATTGATTGGTGCTGGTACTAACCGCATTAACATTTACGTTGTTCGCCAAGCAACTGAAGGTTTGGCCCAATTGATTGACTCAAAAGGGGAAGAAGCTAAAAAACGTGGTGTTGCTATTGCCTATGACAGCCGTCACTTCTCTCCAGAATTTGCATTTGAATCTGCACAAGTTTTGGCAGCTCACGGTATTAAATCTTACGTATTTGAAAGTCTTCGTCCAACACCTGAATTGTCATTTGCAGTACGTCATCTTCACACATTTGCTGGTATCATGGTAACAGCCAGCCACAACCCTGCTCCATTTAATGGTTACAAAGTATACGGTGAAGATGGTGGACAAATGCCACCTGCAGATGCGGATGCATTGACAGATTACATCCGTGCTATCGAAAATCCATTCACTGTTCAATTGGCTGACCTTGAAGAAAGCAAAGCCAGTGGCTTGATTGAAGTTATCGGTGAAAACGTCGACGCTGAATATTTGAAAGAAGTGAAAGGCGTTAACATCAACCAAGACTTGATCAATGAATATGGTCGCGACATGAAGATTGTCTACACTCCACTTCATGGTACTGGTGAAATGTTGGCTCGTCGTGCTCTTGCGCAAGCTGGATTTGAAGCAGTTCAAGTTGTTGAAGCTCAAGCTGTTCCAGATGCTGACTTCTCAACTGTTAAATCTCCAAACCCTGAAAACCAAGCTGCTTTTGCTCTTGCTGAAGAACTTGGCCGCAAAGTAGACGCTGATGTATTGGTTGCAACTGACCCAGATGCCGACCGTCTTGGTGTTGAAATCCGCCAACCAGACGGTTCTTACCTCAACCTTTCTGGTAACCAAATCGGAGCTATCATTGCTAAATATATTCTTGAAGCTCACAAAACAGCTGGTACGCTTCCTGAAAATGCTGCCCTCTGTAAATCAATCGTATCAACTGAGTTGGTAACTAAGATTGCAGAAAGCTACGGCGCGACTATGTTTAACGTCTTGACTGGTTTCAAATTTATCGGTGAAAAAATTCATGAATTTGAAACACAACACAACCACACTTACATGCTTGGTTTCGAAGAAAGCTTCGGTTATCTAATCAAACCATTCGTACGTGACAAAGATGCTATCCAAGCCGTTCTTATCGTAGCTGAAATTGCTGCTTACTACCGTTCACGTGGTATGACTTTGGCAGACGGTATCGAAGAAATCTACAAACAATACGGCTACTTCGCAGAAAAAACAATCTCTGTTACCCTTTCAGGTGTTGACGGAGCTGCTGAAATCAAGAAAATCATGGATAAATTCCGTGGCAATGCTCCTAAACAATTCAACAACACAGACATTGCTAAGACAGAAGACTTCTTGGAACAAACAGCTACTACTGCTGACGGCGTTGAAAAATTGACAACTCCTCCAAGTAACGTGCTTAAATACATCTTGGCTGATGATTCATGGTTTGCCGTTCGTCCTTCAGGTACAGAACCAAAAATCAAATTCTACATCGCTACAGTTGGTGAATCTGAAGCAGATGCTAAAGAAAAAATTGCGAATATCGAAGCAGAAATCAATGCTTTCGTAGGCGAATAATATTTAAGACTTAGAGCTAAGCTCTAAGTCTTTTTTATACCGACAAAACTTGGATTACGGAAGCAAGCTATCTTTTTTGCTACTAGAACCAATAAACCACCTATAGATTAAACTATAGGTGGTAATTTTATGATTCAATTATAGAGCACTAACTTGTGAATGATGCTTAAATAAGGAATGAGTCGCTTCGTGAATATGACGA
The DNA here is from genome assembly GCF_001556435.1 of Streptococcus sp. CCH5-D3. Classification (NCBI taxonomy): domain Bacteria; kingdom Bacillati; phylum Bacillota; class Bacilli; order Lactobacillales; family Streptococcaceae; genus Streptococcus; species Streptococcus sp. CCH5-D3. The sequence goes on along the minus strand of NZ_LSIW01000028.1, from coordinate 35,015 downwards.
GCAGTTTCTGCATTATTCATGGTGTAGAGGTGAACGCCTGCAACATCTTGAGTAACAAGGTCGACAATCTGGTCAATCGCATAAGCAAGACCGGCTGCTCTAAGTGACTCAGGATCATGCTCATACTTATCCAAAATGGCACGGAACTTACGTGGCAAATGAATATTCTCACAAGTCTTAAGCAAACGTAGAGCTTGGTTACGATTCAAGATAGGCATAATTCCTGCATGAATTGGTACATCAATTCCAGCCAAGGTACATTTATCTTGAAAATCATAGAAACGTTCATTGTCAAAGAAGAGTTGGGTTAAAAGACCAGAACAACCTGCATCAACCTTTTTCTTAAGGTTTTGGATATCAGAGATTTGATTTGGCGAATCTGGATGCCCTTCAGGATAGCAGGCACCGATGATATCAAATTGAGGAGCTTCTTCCTTGATAAATTCAATCAAATCAGTGGCATATTTAAAGTCTTTAAGAGGTTCCACACCAGGAATGATATCGCCACGTAGGGCTAAGATACGGTGTACTCCAACGGCATCCAAGTCACGTAAGGTATCAGCAACCTTTTCTTTACTCAAATAGATAGCTGGAAGGTGGGCAATCGTTGGGATAGCTAGGTCATTTTGAATATGATCCGCCAAAGGAACCGTCGTCTCTTTGATATTATATTTGTTATTACTAGCTGTAACACTGATAAAGTGTGGAGCCAATCCTTGCATATCCTCAAGGGCACGTAGGATTTTTTCGTTACCTACTGCTGGGTTAGGTGGAAAGACTTCAAAAGAGAGTGATGGTGTTTGGCTTGTCATATTTTATACCTTCTTCTTTTTAGATTTTTGTTAAGACGAAAGCTGTTTTAAGTGCCTACTGACTTCATGAGTACAGTTAAACAATTGTTAATCATAGCCTGCTTGCAAAAATCTTTAGAACATTATTCGCTATTGAAAACCTTCTACACTTAAGGAAGAAGGTCTTCAACATATGATAACTTCCGCTTACAAGTTTTCGCGAGCTGCTTTTGCAGCTTCTACAAGCTTAATCAAGCTTTCTTTAGTTTCTTTGATTCCGCGAGTCTTCAAACCACAGTCAGGGTTGATCCATACTTTACCGCTTGGTACTTTTGCCAAGATTGCTTCGATAGTGTGGTCAATTTCACCGTCTTGTGGGACACGTGGTGAGTGGATATCGTAAACCCCAGGTCCAACTTCTGTTTGGAAGTTTTGAGCTTTAAGTTCATCCAAGATTTCAAGATTTGAACGGCTAGCTTCAAATGAGATAACGTCAGCATCTAAGTTATCGATAGCTGGGATGATATCTGTAAATTCTGAGTAACACATGTGAGTGTGGATTTGTGTGTCTGGTGCTACAGTTGAGTGTACCAAACGGAAGGCTGGAATTGCCCAGTCGAGGTAGTCTTCATACCAGTCACTACGACGGAGCGGCAATTTTTCGCGAAGAGCAGCTTCGTCAATTTGGATAATTTTCACGCCTGCAGCTTCAAGGTCAAGTACTTCATCTTTGATTGCAAGAGCAATTTGAAGAGTTGAATCCTTGATAGAGATGTCCTCACGTGGGAATGACCAGTTAAGGATAGTAACAGGTCCAGTCAACATACCTTTAACAGGTTTGTCAGTACGGCTTTGTGCGTAGCTAGACCATTTCACAGTGATTGGGTTAAGACGAGTCACATCACCCCAAATGATTGGTGGTTTAACCCCACGCATACCATATGATTGCACCCAACCGTTTTTAGAGAAGAGGTAACCTGACAAGTTTTGACCGAAGTATTCAACCATGTCGTTACGTTCGAATTCACCGTGTACAAGTACGTCAAATCCAACTTCTTCTTGCCATTTAATCCATTCATCAGTGATTTCAGCAAGGAAAGCATCGTATTCTTCTTGTGACAATTCATTCTTACGGAAAGCCAAACGTTTCGCACGAACTTCCTTAGTTTGAGGGAATGAACCGATAGTTGTTGTTGGAAGCAATGGAAGTTTGAAAGCATCTTTTTGAATCGCTTCACGTTCTGCAAATGCTGGCAAACGAGTGTAATCAGCTTCAGTCAAGCCTGCAATACGGGCACGAAGTTCAGCATTTTCACCAACACGCTCAGTCGCAAAGAGTTCTTTGTTGGCAGCAAGGGCTTCTGCACCTTGACCATTGCGGATAGCATCCAAATCACGCAATTCGTCCAATTTTTCAACCGCAAAAGCAAAGTGGTTCAAGATAGCTGGTTCAAATTCTTCATTAGCGGTTGTAAATGGTACGTGAAGAAGTGAGCAAGAGGTTGTCAAAACAACATTTTCAGCTGGCACTTGTTCAAGAATTGCAAGACTCTTCTCGTAGTTGTTACGCCAGATGTTTTTACCATTGACAATCCCTGCATAAAGAGTCTTATCAGCTGGGAAACCACCTTTAACCAATTCAAGTGTTTTCTTACCTTCAACAAAGTCAAGACCAATACCATCAACTGGCAAGTTCACAAGATCGTTGTAGACATCACGAACATCACCAAAGTAAGTTTGAATCAAGACTTCAAGACCTTTTTTATCAGCCAAGAGTTTGTTGTAGAGATTCAAGAAGAGAGCTTTTTCTTCAGCTGTCAAATCTTTAACAAGGGCTGGCTCATCGAGTTGAATACGTGTAGCACCAAGCTCTGCCAATTTTGCAAAGACTTCTTGGTAAGCTGCCACAAAGCTGTCTACAAAGTCTTCTGCTTTCACACCATCTTCAAAGTCAGATAATTGAAGGAAAGTGAATGGTCCAACGACAACTGGACGTGTGTTAAGTCCCAATTCTTTAGCTTCTTGGTACTCATCAAAAATCTTGTGACCAGCAAGTTTAACTTCTGTTGTTTTTTCAAATTTAGGAACGATGTAATGGTAGTTAGTGTTAAACCATTTTTTCATAGGAAGGGCACGTACATCCCCTTTTTCACCTTGGTAACCACGCGCCAAAGCAAAGTAACGTTCAAGATCTGTCAAATCCAAGTTTTGAACAGATTCAGGTACGACGTTGAAAAGGAAAGCTGCATCAAGGAAGTTATCGTAATGTGAGAAATCATTTGAAGGAATTTCACTGATACCCTTCTCTTTAACAATATTCCAGTGTTTTGCACGCAAGTCTTTGGCTGCTGTTAAAAGTTCATCTGCAGTAATTTCATTTCTAAAGTATTTTTCTGTTGTAAATTTTAATTCGCGGAATTCACCCAAACGTGGGAAACCAATGATAGTAGTTGACATCTTGTGTCCTCCTCTTTGTTGTTGAACTTATCTTACCAAAGAAACGGGTGGCTGTATAATTGCTATTAGTTTTCTCTATATATAGTTTTTGACTATAACCTATAAAATAAAGGGTTTCTAGCTACCGTTATCTCCTTTTGTTTAGATATTGTTATAGCTAATAACTATATATCAACCAGATAAATCCTTTTTTATAACAAAAAAGCCCTAGACTTTTGTCTAGAGACTCTATTATTTACTAGGATTAGGACACTAAGCTCTATAAGTGCTCAGTACTTTCTCTTGAAGCCAAGATGATGTATAAGACATATTCTCACTATTGTAACTATTCCAGATAAAATAACCAAAAACTACCAATACTAATAAGAAACAAATTCCTAATACGGCTAACCAGATGATTTGTTTCTTTAAGCTATCATACTCACTCATATAGCCATTATGGATTTTAATGAGTTCATTTCTTTTTTTGTTACTTGACTCTTTAGCAATGGCAATTTCTAGCTCATACATTTGATGCTTCCATGAATTCTTAGAAGTGCCTTTTTTCATTTTATGGTTTGAAAGACTGCTGTTGCCTTTCTCAAAGTTATTTTTTTCAGTCATATTTCCCTCTAAAATCTTCTTTTAGTCCCTATCATTATAACATATGTAAAACTATCTGAAAAGTTCATTTTTGGTTAAAATTTTGAGAAAGATAATTAAAACATGAAAAAGAACCAGAGGGAAACTTCTTATGTTATACTCTAAGTATGCATAAGAAAACTGTTATTGATTTTAAAGAACTTGGTGTCAGACAAATCTTTACAGACGCCATTAAAGAACTAAAAACAAAGGACATTAAGGAAGTCAAACCCCTTTTAGATGAACTCGAAGCCTATCAAAATAAAGGTTATTATGCAGTAGGTTATGTTTCCTATGAAGCAGCCCCTGCCTTCGAGACAAAATTTCAGGTTATTGATGGTCCATTAATGTCTGAGTATCTCCTCTACTTCACTGTTCATGAAACTGTTCAAACAGAGCCTATTCCTCTTACTTATGACCCTATTACCTTACCAAAATCTTGGCAAGAGCTAACTTCTGCTGAGGAATACAAGGCTGCTATTGAGCATATACACCACCATATTCGACAAGGTGATACTTATCAGGTCAATTATACTGTTCAGCTTCAACAGAACCTGACAGCTGATCCCTTTGCCATCTACAATCGATTGGTTGTTGAACAAAATGCTCATTACAATGCCTTTATTCAGCACGATGATGTTTCTATCATTTCTATAAGTCCAGAACTCTTCTTTAAAAAAGATGGCGATAAGTTGACTACTCGTCCTATGAAAGGTACTACCAATCGAGGTTTAACAAGTGAAACTGACCTTGCACAAGCAAGATGGCTAGCTCAGGACCAGAAAAATCGCTCTGAAAATATGATGATTGTCGATCTTCTTAGAAATGACATGAATCGTATTTCTAAAATAGGAAGTGAAGATGTCAAGAGCCTTTGCCAAGTTGAACAATACTCTACAGTTTGGCAAATGACTTCGACAATTGAAACGCAACTCCTGACAAATAGAAGTTTATGCGATGTCTTCCAAGCCCTTTTTCCATGCGGATCGATTACAGGTGCCCCCAAAATAGCAACCATGGAGATTATTAAGAAGGTTGAAAAACAGCCTAGAGGTGTTTATTGTGGAGCTATTGGAATCTTGGTGCCACAGGGACCTAGTATTTTCAACGTAGCCATTCGGACACTACAAATGGAAGAAACCAAGGCTATCTATGGTGTCGGAGGGGGGATTACCTGGGACAGTAACTGGGAATCCGAATACGAAGAAACCAAGCAAAAAGCTGCTGTTCTATACCGTCAGAACCCAAAATTCGATCTCATTTCTACTGGTCGTATTCATCAAGGAAAACTTCTCTTTCTGGAGGAGCATATAAAACGTTTACAAGAGAGTAGCCGATACTTTGACTATCCTTTCAATGCAGAAAAAGCGCACTATCAAGTCGAAGCTCTGTGCCAATCACTAGACCTTGACACAGACTACCGTCTTAAAATGTCTCTTGCAAAAGATGGTGAACTGAAGTTTGAACATAGCCAATTAACAAACTTATCTGATGACTTTTGCCAAGCAAGGTTAGTTGAGCAAAGACATCCGTTGGATAGCCCCTATACCTTCTTTAAAACAAGTTACCGTCCTCACCTTAGTATCGAACCTCACGAACAAATCTATTATAATCACGAGGGACAACTCCTAGAAACCTCTATCGGTAACATCGTTCTTAAAATCGAAGACCAACTCTACACACCACCAGTTCACCTCGGCCTCTTAAATGGCATCTACAGACAAAGCCTAATTGCTGATAATAAGCTTAAAGAAAAAGTCTTGACCGTAAAAGATATGGAACAGGCTCAGGCCATCTACGGATGCAATGCGGTGAGAGGCTTGTATGAATTGAAGGTGGAAGGATATAATTATATTTAACGAAAAAATACAAGTTTTTTGTTCTCCCCTACTCTTGCTAAAGACAAAAGAAACTTCAATATTCTATTGGTAAAAAATCAACAATTTAATAGTAAAATAAAGTATAATACTTACTGATAGTTATTCAGTTATCGTGACTGTAATGATAAGCTTTTTGGCTTATAATTTACTAGCCTTAAAATTCAGTAATAATTTAGAAAGGATACAAACCTTAAATGAAAAAATTTAAAGGCTTGACTTCTGCTGAAGTTCAAGCAAGTAAAAACGCCCATGGCGATAATAGGCTCTCTAGTAAAGAGGCTAACTCGCTCCTCTCAATCTTTATCGAAGCCTTCCAAGATCAATGGATTCTTATCCTCTTGGCTGCCTTAGGATTAAAAATCATCTTCAACTTTGTTGGAATGATTTTCCCTGCTATTGGTGAAGCCAACTGGTATGAGGCTATCTCACTAATTTTCGCCATTTTGATGTCTACAGGATTCTCAGCAGTCTCACAATACCGAAATGAGCAAAAATTCAACACTCTTCAAGAAGAGGCTTCAAAAACTAATGCTAAGGTTTATCGTGATGGTAAACTTAAAGAAGTTCTTGTTGATGATATTGTAAAAGGTGATCAAATTCTCCTTCAATCAGGGGACAAGATTCCAGTTGACGGTATCATACTGGAAGGTGAGTTAAAAGTAAACCAAGCTGTCCTTAATGGTGAAAGTGAAGATGCTAAGAAACTTCCTCTTGGTGATCAAGCAGAACCAGACTCTTCCGACCTCTTTACAGAGCTCAAAGTCTTCCGTGGTACAGTTGTTACTTCAGGTGAAGCCGTTATGGAAGCTACACAAATTGGTGATAATACTGTTCTAGGAAGCATCAATACTTCTCTTCAAGAAGATAGTAAAGATTCACCATCCAAAGAAAAACTCAACAAGCTTGCTGGAAACATCGGTGTCCTCGGTTATAGTGCAGGTGCTGCATATTCAGTAATCAACCTTGTTTTAGGCTTTATTGCCCTCAATAAGGCTAATAACCTCAATGGTGGTTCAATCTTCCTTCTTATCATTGAAACGATTCTCTTTGCGGTTACAATCATCATCATGGCCGTTCCAGAAGGTCTTCCGATGATGTTGGCACTCGTTTCTTCAATGAACTCAGGACGACTTTTAGCTCAAAATATCCTGGTTCGCCATCCTGATACCATTGAAACAGCCGGATACATGAATATCCTCTTCAGTGATAAGACTGGTACAATCACTGAAGGTAAACTATCTGTAGTTGACTTCTTCCTTGCTGATGGAACACTTTATGCAGCTACTGGTGAAACTGACGCTCCTGATTTTGACACTATGTCAGATAGCCTTAAAGCTGAAATGATTAATGGTATCGGTCTTAATAACGACGCCATGGTAGCTGATGGCAGTGCTGTTGGTAGTAACGCCACTGACCGTGCACTTCTTGATTTCCTTATTGGTCGTTCTCAACTTGATTTTGATACAAATACAATTACTGAGAAGCAACAATTCAACTCAGCAACAAAATTCGCAAGTGTAACGACTAAGGACGGAAAAACTTACATCAAGGGTGCTCCAGAATTCATCCTAAATGACTGCTACTACTATCTTGATAAAGATGGTAATAAACAAAACTTTACAGATGATATTAAAGCTCGTTTCCAAGAATTATCATTGGAACAAGCTAACCGTTCAATGCGTTTGCTTGCTATCCTAAATACAGATGGAAATGATAAAGTCTTGATTGGTATCGTATGTATCCGTGATAACGTTCGTTCTTCAATTAAACAAACTGTTGAAACAATGAACCGTGCAGGTGTTCAAGTAGTTATGGTAACTGGTGACCGTAAAGAAACCGCTGTTGCTATCGCTAAAGAAGCCGGTATCGTTACTGGTCAAAATGACCTTGTTCTTACTCACGATGAACTTTCTGCCCTTTCAGATCAAGAACTTAAACAACAATTACCTCACTTAAAAGTGGTCAGTCGTGCCCTTCCAATGGATAAAAAACGTCTTATTGAAGCAGCTCAAGACCTCGATATGGTCGCTGGTATGACAGGTGATGGGGTCAATGACTCACCTGCCCTCAAATCAGCTGATGTCGGATTCTCAATGGGTGATGGTACTGAAGTCGCACGTGAAGCTTCAGATATCGTTATCTTGAATAACTCATTGACTTCGATTGAGAAAGCCGTCCTCTATGGACGTACTATGAGTAAGTCAGTAAGTAAATTCATTATCTTCCAGTTAACCGTAAACGTGACTACAATTGCTATGTCACTTCTCTCACCACTTTTGGGCCTCAAAGAACCATTTACAATTATCCAAATTCTCTGGATTAACCTTATCATGGACACACTTGCTGCCCTTGCCTTTGGTGAAGAGCCTACGCTAAATCGTTACATGAATGAAAAGCCAGTTGCTAAGAAGGCAAGTATTCTTACTGGCTATATGAAATCTGCTATCGGTGTAGCCAGCGTCTTCATTACTCTTGTATGTTTAGCTATTCTTAAAAATGTTGGTGGTATTCAAGACTTTATCACCAATGGAACTGGCAACTTTGAAATGGTAACAACATTCACCTTTACAGTATTTATCTATGCTGTCATCTTCAACTCACTTAATACACGTAGTAATGGATTCAATGTTTTTGAACATATCGGCGAAAACAAGAAATTCTCAATTGTAATGATTTCTATTGCTGTCGTTCAAACCTTGATTATTCAATTCGGTGGTAAAGTATTTAGTACCGTTCCTATGGACGTTCAACACTATATCGTTGCACTTCTTATCGCGGTTTTGATTATCCCTGCAGATTTAATTCGAAAAGCTCTAACTAAAAACAAATAAGATCTGTTTAAGGCAATACAAAACTTCAAAGTGACAAAAAGGATTGGGGATTAACCCAATCCTTTTTAATAAATTCTGAAGGTACCTAAAAAAAAAATAATAAGAGCAATATTATTCTCCTATTACTCTATAACAAAAAGGCTTATTAAAGCCTTTTTGTTATATCCTGATTTTTTATTAAGTTACTCTACTTAAATTGACTAGGAGTCCCTGTATAACCTGCCCAATCCTTACTATAAAAGCGGTCGTTCAAGTTATAGCTAGGTGCAGGTGTTGGATTACTTACAAATGGATCAACAGCCTTGTCAAAGGCTACCCACCCTTTCCATCCCATATGAATGGTGTCTTGCATAAAGTAAGGTTGATCTCCATCTTTTGAAAAATCTGCAATATTGGTAAAGCCTTGACTTTCCAATTGATAACGGATTTTAGAAACCGTAGCATCATACATTTCTTGACTAAGTCCCGTATAAGCCATCCACTTGCTATTAACAGGTGGGATAACAAAAATGACATTAGTATTTGACTTAGCAAATTGATTTAGCACCAACTGTAGGTCACCGTATTCTTGTGAAACTTCATAAGAAAGATTTTTCTGGAAACCTTTAAGTTTACCAATCTTCTTAGACAAACGTTTCTTATAGAAACGGTCATCGATACCAAAGTCGTTTGACTTGGTATGGGCTTCTGCATCTCTTACAGCAACCTGATCAAGTGCCTCATAAGAGAGCTTGTCTGGCAACTCTTTAAGATAAGGAAGAACTTTCTTCTCGTAATTAGCGTTACTTGATGCTGCTAAAGGACTAAACAAGGCATCTTCTCGCTTATTAAGCTCTGCCATAAATTGAATATAAGTCTTATCAAGTGAATTTAACTCTTGCCCCTTAGACACTTTAGAAAGTTGAGATTTCATAGTAATCTCAGGCTTCATCTCTAAGATACGTTGAGCTGCATACTGAGAATTTGCATCCGTCTGAGTTTCACTTAAGAAACTACTAAGTTGGTCGTTATTGTAGAACTGCTGAAAAGCTGCAGAATTATACCCCTTTTTAGTAAACCATTGTGGAGACAAGACGTACACAGCTGTACCATTTTGTAATTCTGGAAGCATTTGTTGCATTCCCAAATATTGGTTTAGAGATGCAGCACCACGTTGTCCAATAAAGTATGGGCGATAGTTACGGTCGTACTTCTCAGCTAAAACAGCTGGATGAAGAGCATCAAAACGCAACCACTCACTTGACCCAAAGAAAGGGACAAATCGATGCTTCTTATCTGAAAGAGCTGTAGTTTTGTTCATCCGACTCTTAAAGTTTTCATTTGTCAGTGTTACTGCACTACGTTTTTCAGCCACATAACTATGTTTTCTGCCTTGTGGGTAGGCATATATAACTACCACTACCAAGACCAAGGCACAAATTACTGGACCAAAAATCTGCCATAAACGCTTAAGCATTGCGAAGCTCCGTTACCCCTTCAACAATCTTATTAGCTGTGTTCCAGTCATCACGACCAAATTCTGAAACTGGTACACGAATATCGAAACGTGATTCTAATTCAACGATTAGCTCAACTGTTCCCATTGAATCGAGAACACCAGCATCGAAAAGGTCTTCGTCCATCATGTCAGAAACGTCTTCCATGAAGAGTTCATCAATAATTTCAATAACTTCTGATTTTACATCCATTTTTATAATTCCTTTACTTATTTTTTAGTGAACCAGAGGTCATTCAAGAATCCAGAGAAAATCAAGAATGACAACATAACAGTGTTAAATGTAATAAAGATTCCCAAAGCCTTCGTCCATCTATTTTCAGGAAGTGGCTCAAGACCAGCTTTCTTACGTTCTTTATTAATGGTCTTCTTCTTGCGCAACCAGGCATCATTAAGTCCTAGACCAATACCATGGAAAATACCGTAAGCAATGTAGTACCAAGTAACCCCATGCCAGAATCCCATAACCATCATATTAATGACATAGGCCACATTTGAAGTCGTGTTACGATTTTTGAAAACTTTATTTCGCATCAAAACCATAACCAAACGCATAAAGATAAAGTCACGGAACCAGAAAGACAAGCTCATATGCCAACGATTCCAAAATTCTTTCAAGTCTCGTGAGATAAAAGGTTTGTCAAAGTTGATTGGGCTCTTAATCCCCATAAGGTTAGATGCTGCCAAGGCAAACATCGAGTAACCCGCAAAGTCAAAGAAGAGATCAAAACCGAAAACATACATGACACCAAGTGTTGGTAAATTAAAGATACCACCTTGGGCCAAAGCTTGTGCTTTCAGTGAAGGCAAGAGCATACTTCCGAAAATCTGCGCCAAAACAAACTTATAGAGGAAACCAAGCATGATATATTTTACAGCTTGCTCCAACATATTCATCAGCTCGTCTCGCTCAGGAATCGTTTGGTAATCTTCGTTAAAGCGTTTGAAGCGATCAATAGGACCACTCGTAAAGGTTGGCATAAAGAGCATGAATCGGAGGAACTCTCCAAGTGTAAACTCTTTAAGGACACCATCCCGCATCTCGATAATCATTCCAACTGATCGGAAGGTCAAGTAAGAAATACCAAGAAAGTTTAAAAGCGACTGAGTACCATTTATCGCAGGCTCTACCTTAACAAAAATCAAGGGAAGGACTACAAGAAACGAGTGTAAATAGAAAACCCATTTATTATCCTTTTGACTGCGGTAATGTTTGTATGAATAAACCCAAATGATTTGCCAAATAATATAGAAGAGTAAGGCTAGTAATTGACTAGCATGTGTTCCTGTCAGAGCAAGAACAATAAAGGCTAGACTTACCAAACATTCATAAATCGCAAAACGCTTTTTAAAGAAGAGGCCCACAAAGATTGGCAGTAGAGCTAATCCAAGGTAGATGAAATAGAAGGGATTACCGTAGGCTTCTAAATGAGGTAGCTGTTTCAAGAAGTCTATCATCGGTTGTTAACCTCACTGATAAGACCCTTGATATCAATCTTCCCATTTGGTGTCAAAGGCAAACTCTCACGATAGAGGAACTTGGTTGGCATCATGTAAGACATCATGATATCTTCTAAGTCAACCTTGATAGCCTTAGTAATATCGATATCACGTTCAAACTGCTCACGAACGCCATCCTTAAGAATCACATAAGCCAAGAGGTTCTGAACCTTATGGTCTTTATTGTAACGTGGCACAGCTACTGCCGAATCAATGTACTTAGACTTATTAAGGTTTTGTGAAACATCCTCTAACTCTATACGGAAACCATTAAATTTAATCTGGAAGTCCATACGACCACCGTAAAGAAGGAGACCTTCATCAGTCATCGTTCCTACATCACCAGTATGGTAAGCAGGAAGGCCATTAAACTCGAAGAAGGCTTCAGCAGTCTTTTCAGGATTATTCATGTAGCCTTTGGAAACTGCTGGTCCTGATACGATGATTTCACCCTGTTGACCATTTGGAAGGATATTCCCATCCTCATCGATAATATAAGTTGGTGAATCTTCCTTGGTATAACCAATCGGCAAACGCTTAAGGTTAGCCAGCATCTCATCAGTTACTGCTACTGCTGATAAGGCTACTGTTGCCTCAGTTGGCCCGTAAGCATTGATAATACGTGCCTCTGGGAAACGTTGGCGAAGCTTTTGAGCAGTCTTGACAGTCAACTCTTCTCCATCAAAATAGAAATGCGTAATTTCCGGCATCTTCTCTGCATTGAAGTCTTCAGACAACATTGCCATATCTGCAAATGATGGGGTCGATGTCCAAATAGCAATTGGAAGTGAGAAAATCGTTTCAAAGAGCTTCTTGAAGTCCTGCGTAATGGCTGAAGGAAGTGCATAGAGTGTTCCTCCAAGTGCCAATGTAGGTGCCCAGTACATTACCGATAGGTCAAATGAGTAAGGCGGTTGCGCCAACATTTGGGGACGTTTTGGAGTCGCAAATTCCTTGTCCGTAATCATCCAGTTAGTGAAACTAAGGAGATTATTGTGAGAAATTTGTACCCCTTTAGGCTTACCTGTAGTTCCTGATGTGAAGATGATGTAATAATTATCATCCCCCTTAACAGGATGAGTCACTTCGTAGCTAGTCTTACTTTCAAAAGCTGTCGTCACTTGGTCCAATGTCAATATTGGCGCTTGAACATCCTCAAGTGGAAAGTCATTAATAGCAATAATCAGACTAGGCTCTGCTACATCTACGATAGCCGTCACGCGCTCAAGAGCTGAGTGACTATCAATTGGAATATAAGCGTGACCAGATTTAGTCAAAGCTACAAAAGTTGCCAACATTTCATACTCTTGACCACCATAAACCACAACAGGTGATTTTTCTGGAATGTCAAGACTATCGATCTTGGCAGCTAGGCTATCCGAATCAGCTTTTAAGTCACCGTAAGTATGAACTTCCCCTAAAATATTGTAAACAGGAAATTCAGGTTGTGATTGAGCAAACTGCTCAATCGTTTCAATCATATCTTTAATTTTTGTATTCGTCATTATTCTTCCTAAAATTCGTTATAGATAAAATTACCTTGACCTTGTCCTAGGTAATTGTAGAGATAAATTAGGGCCATAAAAATGGCGAAATAAAGCAAGGTTTGTCCTAAAAATACTAGGACGTTTTTGTGTTTTAACATTCTAATTTTCGATACCTTTTTTTATATAATATCCTCTCTAGTTTACCATCTTATCACCATTTTTTCCAATAAAAAAGAAAAAATAACTAAATTTCATTTCTTTTTCATCAATAGGTTTTGGTGATAAATGGTTAGCTAAAATGATAAAAAAACAAAGCCTAAAAGCTCTGTCAGATTTAACTATTTTGTGTCTTTTGGGCTGTCTGCATTCGATAGTACATTCCCCTAGCTTGCATCAGTTGTTCATGGGTTCCATGTTCAACGATATCCCCATTATTCATGACCAAAATAAGGTCCGCATTTTCAATGGTAGATAATCGATGGGCAATGATGAAACTTGTTCGACCTTTCATTAATTTAGCGAAGGCCTCTTGAATGAGAAGCTCTGTACGTGTATCGATACTAGAAGTGGCTTCATCTAAGATTAAGATTTTAGGCACATTGACAAATATGCGAGCAATGGTCAAAAGCTGACGTTGCCCCTGAGAAAGGGATTGCCCCGCATCATTCAAGTAGGTGTCATAGCCTTGAGGCAACTGCTGAATAAAGAAATCAGCATTGGCAGCCTTGGCCGCTGCTATGACTTCTTCACGACTGGCTTCTGGATTACCATAGGCAATATTATCATGAATAGTGCCGACCTCAAGCCAAGTTTCCTGTAAAACCATCCCAATCTGTTTCCGAAGACTCTCACGGGTATAATCTGTAATAGGTCTACCGTCCAGTAGAATATTTCCCTTGTCCAAATCATAGAAACGCATGAGTAGGTTAATCAAGGTAGATTTCCCCGCTCCTGTTGGACCAACAATGGCAACAGTACTTGCGGCAGGGATCTCAATGCACAAATCCTTGATAAGAGGTTTATTAGGCAAATAGCCAAATTGGACATGATCAAATTGAAAACGTCCCTGCACATCTGCTTCTTCCAAGACCGCCTTACCTGTTTCTGTTATTTCCTCTTCATCCAATATCATATAAAGGCGATCAGCACAGGCCAAAGCACTTTGAAGTTCAGATAGAACAGATGAGATATCATTAAAAGGTTTCGTATACTGAGTGACATAATTTAGGAAGGTAGTCAATTGTCCCACTGTGAAAGCACCACCCGACATGATTCGATAGGCACCAACACCTGCAATAAGAGCATAGATCAGACTATTGACAAAACGTGTAGCTGGGTTAACCGCTGACGAATAAAAGATAGCACCCTGTGAATAATCAGCATACTTACCATTGACGTCTTTAAAACTCCTAACCATCTGGTCTTGTGCATTTAAACTCTGTACTAAAGCTTCTTGAGTCAAACTTTCTTCAATCAACTGAGTCTGCATGCCTCGCCATTTAGTTTGATTGCGATAGAGTTGATAACTCTTCTTTGCGATAAAACGTGCCACAAGCATTGACAAAGGCGTCATGACTAGGACTAAGAGCATCATGAACCAGTCTAAGCGAGCCATGGTAAAGATTATGACAAAGATAGTCAAAAGCCCAACGAAAAATTGGTTAAAGACCATGAGAAGTCCGTTGTTTAATTGATCACTATCTGTAGTCACACGGCTAACCATGTCTCCAGTTCCTTGACGATCAAGGTAACTGAGAGGCATAGCATGAATTTTCATCATGACTCGTTCACGTAAACTTTCGCTATATGAATAAATCAATCGATTATAAATCAAAGGGTTAAGCCACTGGATTGCACTATTAGCTAAGATAACTACAAGCATCTGCCAAATTAAACGTGACATCAACAGAACGGCATTCATCTTAAGAACAGCGTCCACTGCATCACCAATTAAGATAGGTAAGTAAACCGTTAAGGCAACTTGAATAATGGTCCCAACTGTTGCTAAGGCAAAGAGGTAACGCTGACTTAAGATATCTCTACTTAAACGTTTAAGCGTTGATTTATTATTTCTAGCCTTCATCAGCGACCTCCTTTTGATGTTGAGAATAATGAATGTCTTGATAGAGTTTATTTGTGGCAAGCAATTCTTCATGATTACCCAAGCCAACTTGATGTCCCTTATCAAGCACCAAAATTTGATCAACAGCTTTTAGACTATTCGTTCTTTGCGAAATAATAATCAGACTCGTTGATTTAAGATTGTCTCTGATAGCCGCTAGTAAGCGACTTTCAGTTAGGTAATCTAGGGCTGAGGTTGAGTCGTCCAAAATCAAGAATGGTGCTGGTCTCATCAGCGCACGCGCAATAGTCAAACGTTGACGTTGACCCCCCGAAAAATTACGGCCAAATGACTCAACTGGCTCATCTAAACCAAGATCCTTGTCTTTTACAAAATCAGCAGCCTGAGCCATGTCAAGAGCATGCCACAATTCCTTATCACTTGGTTCGTGATCAAGTCCTAGTGACAAGTTTGAACGAATGGTTCCCCTAAATAGCTCAGCTTTTTGTGGGACATAGGCAACCCAAGAACGCCACTCTTTAAGATTTCTTGGTGATTTTTGATCCTTGAAAATAGCTAAAGAACCAATCTGAGGTTGATATAAGTTCATGATTAAGTTTACCAAGGTCGATTTACCCGAACCAGTACCACCAATAATACCCAGTGACTCACCTCTAGCAATCTTTAAATCAATCTCTTTTAGTGACGGTTGACTAGCTGTCGGATAGGTAAAGGTCATGTGGTCAATAGCAAGTCCTGTTTCCGACTGATCTGGTTTTCTTAGTGTTAAAGGTGCCTCAATATCCTCATCTTGGAGTTCAAAAATAGCTTGTACCCTTTTCGCCGAAATAAAGCTCTGATTAAGATTGGTCAACATCATAGCCAATTTAAGAAGCTCCGTCAAAATTTGCAAGAGATAATTGACCAGAGCAATCAGCATCCCTTGAGACAAGAGCCCACCTTGAATTTGCAGATTTCCTTGCCAAAGGACAGCAATCAAAGTCATATTAACAACTAAGAAAGTCAAAGGACTAATGAGACTTGCTATCACGCCTGTTTTGAGTTGCCACTTCTTCAGGTCTTTATTTACAGTCGTGAAGTTATCTAATTCACGCTCACTCTGACCAAAGGCACGAATAACCCTCATACCTTCAAGTTGTTGGCGCGTATTAGTAACAATTGACTCATTAATCACTCGAATCTTGGCGTATAAAGGATTGACGATGCGACTAGCTAGTACAATAATAAGGGTCAATACCAAGACCATACCAAGAAACCAGAGGGTCAAGCGTGGACTGATTCGGAATGCCATAATAATGGCTCCTGTCACAATAATTGGTGCCCTCAAAAAGAGCCTCAAAAATTGATTTATCCCCGTTTGGATTTGAAAGGTATCACCAGTCAGGCGTGTTACCAAACTTGAAGTTCCAATCTCATCCCGCTTTTCCTTTGATAAACGCATGATTTTCGCATAGAGGTCATTAGTCAACACTCGCGCATAACCAACTGCTGCTCTTGATGAAAAATACTGTGCTGAAATAGCAACGACAACACCAATAACGGCAAGTCCAAACAAGACAAAAATCATCAAAAAGAGATGATTTTTGTCTTTATTTGGAATAGTTGTGTCGACAATTCCAGCAATGACTAGTGGGACCAAAAGTTCGAAACTGGCTTCGATTAATTTAAAAACGGGTCCCAGGATACTGTCTTTGACATATCCTTTAAAATAAACTAATAATGCTTTCATTTGTCTTTCCTTAAGAATGAAGTGTACCTCTTAGAGACGAGAGAACATACGCATCAAAAAGAGGTTAAACTGCACTTCTTTGGCGTAATAAATGTTTCCGCCATTTGTATAAAGCTTACCCCCACCATAATACATGGCAACAGGTTGATAATAAGTATAGGTTTCCCCACTAGTGTTTCCTAGACTTGGAGCAACGACATTTTTTGAATAAGCTTTTGCTAATTCGACGGTGTTAACTCCACCATTATCAGCCACATAATCGATATAGGCCTTACCAAAATTATAAGCTTGTACTGCTGTCCAAGGATCCACCTTATGGTGGGCAGCTTCTTCCAGATTTTCTGACAGCACCGTCACCCCTTGACGAATACTTTCTTTTCGATTTGTGATGGAGTTAGTCACCCCTGTAGAACTTTCACTGGACTGCATCACGTCATCTGTCTTCCCCTTGGTTTCTGTGTAGATCATAGCCAACACCAAATCAACATTGGTTGTATTATCAATGTCGTCCTCAGCCAATACCTCCTTAACCATGGATTCATAGGTTAAGACATGTTGAATATTGGCATGGATTCGATAACATTGGATACCTATGATGAGGACTACGACAAAGACCACCAGACGTCTTATCCATTTAAACATATTATTTATTGATGATATCCTCGATATTTTTGATGAGAATAGAGTAGGTGCCATCAGGATTTTGAATAAATTCAACACTATCAGCATCCTGATACACATTATTAGGCACGATTAACTCAATTCCGTTCGATAACGATAATTTTTGATTCTCCAATTTCTTAATTTGACGTGAATGGTCAATATCTGATACCGAAATAGGCTCAGGTATAGCCTCTTTGAGCTCATCAACGAAAGTCAAACGAGCTGTCAAATTATTATCAAAGAGCTGGTCTGCCAATTTTTCAGGTGATAACTCTTGGTCTTCTTCCAAATTATTGAAAATAGCAGATTTCATTTTTCCTTGGAAGTTAAAGTCATCCTGATTAAAATTCTCGGCAATCTTCTGGGCAGTATCTTCAACCATCTTAATCGATTTTTTGACAGATTGTTCAGGCTGAACCTGTAACAAATTTTCAGAGAAATAATTGGCAAAGCTTCCATTATGCTTGATTCGCTTTTCAATCAAATAATACTGCTTACTACTACGATTGATTACCAAAGCTTCATCAGGTGTCTGGGCCGCAGATGGCAAATTATTTTGTGACAATTGAATAGGATGCTGACTATCTCCCAAAGAATGAATCAAACTGTCCTTGAGAGCAATACGCAAGAAAGCAAAATATTCTTGCCCTTCTTTATCAAACTGAATAAAGACCAAATCATTGGTCTTTTGATCTTCAGAAATGACAAATTCTTCCTTCCAAAGTTGGGAAATTTTAACAGAACTTTCCATCAAATCATCTCCTAGATGACTGATAAAAACATTTTCCGCATCGAAATAGCCACGTTTAGCCTCATCAGAGAAAACCTTAGTGAGTTTCTTTCGAAAATACTCATCTAAGCGAGGCGTTATTTCAAGAGGCCCTTCTGCTAAAACCAGCTCCGTATCATTTGGCGAAAACTGGTGAATGACAATGCGTTTAATATATAAATCTAACATAGTTTTTAATAGAGTGGGAAGGCATCTGTAAGAGCTTTAACTTCTCCACGAATCTCTTCCAAAACTTCAGGTTTATCGTGATTTTCCAAAGCTTGAACCATCAATTCAGCAATTTTACGGCTCTCAGCTTCACCCATACCACGACTCGTAATAGCTGGACTACCAACACGGATACCAGATGTCTTGAATGGAGACAATTGCTCATATGGAATACCATTCTTGTTCAAAGTAATATTAACTTCTTCAAGAACATTTTGCGCAACCTTACCATTTTCAACAACCTTAGTCACATCAACCAAGAAGAGGTGATTGTTAGTTCCACCTGAGATAACACGGAAATCTGGATGTTGATTGAAAACGTCAGCCATGGCAGCTGCGTTCTTGATAACATTTTCCCCATATTCCTTAAAGGCAGGGTCAAGTGCTTCTTTAAGAGCAACAGCCTTAGCAGCAATAACGTGTTCCAATGGACCACCTTGCAAACCAGGGAAGACCGCAGAATTCAATTTCTTAGCGATATCTTCATCATCAGTCAAAATCAAACCACCACGAGGACCACGAAGTGTCTTGTGAGTTGTTGTAGTGGTCACATGTGCATAAGGAACTGGACTTGGATGATGACCAGAGGCTACAAGACCAGCAATGTGAGCCATATCTACCATGAGGTAAGCACCTACAGCATCAGCAATTTCACGGAATTTAGCAAAATCAATGATACGTGAGTAAGCTGAAGCCCCAGCCACGATGAGTTTTGGTTGTACTTCTTTAGCTTGAGCCAGAATAGCATCGTAATCAAGAAGTTCAGTTTCTTTATCAACGTTGTAAGCCACAAAGTTATAGGTCTTACCAGAGAAGCTAACTGGTGCACCATGTGTCAAGTGACCACCCGCTGACAAATCCATTCCCATAACCGTATCACCTGGTTGGATCAAAGACATGTAAACTGCTGCATTGGCTTGACTACCTGAGTGAGGTTGCACGTTGGCAAATTTTGCTCCAAAAAGTTCTTTGGCACGCTCAATAGCAAGAGACTCAACTACATCAATCACGTCTGTACCACCATAGTAACGTTTACCTGGATAGCCTTCTGCGTACTTGTTAGTCAAGAGAGTTCCTTGAGCAGCCATTACTGCTTTAGATACCACGTTCTCAGAGGCAATCAACTCAATATTGTTTTGCTGACGTTCTGCCTCAGCATCGATGGCGTTCCATAGTTCAGGGTCAAATGCTTTGTAATCTTCTTTATCAAAAATCATAGAGGTCTCCTTTGAGGTCTAATGGGGTTCAATCAACTCACCCACATACAATCGGAAATTATCTCACACTTCCATAGGTCTCTGTTAGTCATTTATTCTATGGTCAACTCTGGTAGAGCCGCCAATAGGTCTTCTTTTGTAATTTTCCCTTGTCTGAGAATCCTAGCAGGTGAAACAGATAAATCCAAAATCGTCGAATCTACACCTAACAAGGCATCATCATCTTGATAGCCAGTCACCTGAAAATCAAATTGGTTTCTTATTTGGTCAAAATAACGACCACTAGCCTTCCCAGACTTATTGGCTGAGGGACCAATCAAAGGCCCTTCCGCTTGGATCAGCTCTCTAGTAACAGGATGGTCTGGCAAGCGGAAGCCAACCGTCGCCAATCCTGAATTAATCCATCTGGGGACTTTATCATTAGCTTTTAAAATGATAGTCAAAGGTCCAGGCAAAAAAGCATCATAAATTTTTTTGAGATAGTCGGGCTGATCTTTTGAATAGGACAAGATATCTTCATAAGAAGCGACATTCAAATTCATGGCTTTATCTCTGGGACGATTTTTTAGCTCATAAACATGGTCAACAGCTTGCTCATATAAAGCCTTAGCAAATAGACCATAAACAGTCTCTGTGGGAAGGACAACTGCTCCACCGTCAGCCAAGATTTCTCTTAACACTTTATTACTTTTCATCATCCATCACGACCATTCTATCTTGCCCGAATTGGTCCTTAAGAACACGCACACGCTTATCAGGAAAATGTAGAGACAAGAGTTTCTTCAAATCACGGCCCTGCTTATAGCCAATTTCAAAGTAGAGCTTTCCTTTTGGAGTTAAATACTTATCTGCGTCCTCAATAATCTGTCTATAAATGGCAAGTCCCTCTTCATCAGCAAACAGAGCCATTTTGGGCTCGCTAGCCAAGACATTAATACCAACTTCGTTCTTATCATTTTCAGAAATATAGGGAGGATTTGACACAATGATATCAAAACTACCAGAAATATTTTCGAAAACATCCGATTGTACAAAGCTAATGTCTACCTGATTTAGCTTAGCATTCTCCTGGGCAAGCTCTAGCGCATCCACTGACAAATCACTAGTTGTTACTTGCCAAAGGAGGCGACTCTTTTTCAGGGATACCGAAATAGCACCACTCCCAGTTCCAATATCAAGAATCTTGAGCTCTGAGCTAGGGTTTTCCGCTAATATCAAATCCACTAGTTCCTCAGTTTCAGGACGTGGAATCAAGACACGCTCATCAACTTGAAAACGCAAGCCATGAAAATCTTCATAGCCCAAGATATACTGGGCAGGTTTGTGATTCTTTAGTTGGCTGAATATATAAGCCAACAGCTCAGCATCTTCCTCTGAAACTTCCTGACGCAATTGAAGAACAAACTGAGTCAGGTCCAATTGCTTCAAACCACGATAAACAAAGGAAAGGGCCTCTGGCTCTTCTCCAACAGCCTCAAGCTGCTTCTCATAGTCAGCCAGGACATCCGCTAAAATCATTTGTTAAGCTCTTCCAATTTTTGCGTTTGATCGTAAAGAACAAGAGCATCAATGACTTCATCCATTTTCCCAGCCAAAATCGTATCTAATTTTTGAAGGGTCAAACCAATACGGTGATCCGTTACACGGTTTTGTGGGAAGTTGTACGTACGGATACGCTCTGAACGATCCCCTGTACCAACAGTAGACTTACGCTCAGCATCTTGTTCATCTTGAGCGATTTGTGCAAAGTGGTCCGCAACACGCGCACGAATAATCTTCATAGCTTTATCACGGTTCTTCTGTTGTGTACGTTCTTCTTGCATCTCTACTTTGATTCCAGTAGGAATGTGAACCATACGAACCGCAGTCGCAACCTTGTTGACGTTCTGACCACCGGCACCAGAAGCGTGATAGATATCGACACGAAGGTCCTTAGGATCAATGTCGTACTCTACTTCTTCAACTTCTGGCATAACCAAAACTGTTGCTGTAGAGGTATGAACACGACCTTGACTCTCAGTCACAGGCACACGTTGCACACGGTGTGCTCCTGATTCATATTTGAGTTTAGAGTAGACTGATTGTCCTGAAACCATGGCAACCACTTCTTTGATACCACCAACACCATTATAAGAGGCTTCCATGACCTCAAAGCGCCAACCTTGTGTTTCTGCGTATTTTTGGTACATAGCTAGAAGGTCACCCGCAAACAAGGCAGCTTCATCACCACCTGCAGCCCCACGGATTTCAAGGATAATATTCTTGTCATCATTAGGGTCTTTTGGCAAGAGAAGAATTTTCAAACGTTCTTCGTACTCTTCCTTAGCGACTTTAGATTCTTTAAGTTCTTCCTTAGCCATTTCTTCCAAGTCAGGATCACCGCTTGCTTCCTTAATCATCTCTTCAGCATCTGAGATACTTTGGATGACTTGCTTGTACTCACGGTAAGCTGTCACAGTTTCACGAGTATTTGCTTCTTCACGTGACAACTCCATGAAGCGTTTAGTGTCTGAAACGACTTCAGGATCACTAAGCAATTCACCCAATTCCTCATAACGGTCTTCAACCGCTTGTAACTGATCATAAATATTCATTTGTTATCTTTTCTCCTTATATAACTAATAGTCATTTTTAGGCCTTATTCAAAGGGATTATGTTTTCGTGAGGTGGATTAAACCAGTGCTTTCGGCAAACAGAGATATAACTCTCGTGTCCTCCAATTTGAACTTGTGCTCCCTCATAAACTGGCTTCCCATCTTCCATACGAAGAACCATGGTTGCCTTTCTCGAGCAATAATGACAAATGGTCTTGATCTCATCAATCTTATCAGATAAAAGCAAAAGATATTTAGAACCTTCAAAGAGATTGTTCTGAAAATCATTTTTGAGACCAAAAGCCATCACTGGGATATCTAACTCATCAACAATTCGTGCCAAATCATAGACATTCGCACGGGTCAAAAACTGTGCCTCATCAACTAAAACACAGTAAGGTCGTGGATCCATATTAGCAATGTAACCAAAAATATCCGTATCATCACCAATAGGATATGCCTTCCGTTTCATGCCAATACGACTAGAGATATAGCCAACCCCATCGCGATTGTCCAAACAACTGGTCAACAATACTACTGGTTTTCCTTGTTCTTCGTAATTATAGGCAACCTTAAGAATTTCAATGGATTTCCCAGAATTCATAGTGCCATAGCGAAAATAAAGTTGTGCCAAACCAGTCTCCTCTAAAATATGTATTGTACTTATTTTATCATAATTCCAAGCGTAAAAGGGAGGGAGACTGAACAATTTTTGAAAAAAGTTCGCCTCACTCCCTTATTTTTATAATAGGTTTAACTTGTGTTTCAAATGGTTCAATCTTATTATCTTAATAACATTTCACCAGTCTAATAGCTTCTTATAAATAGGCTTTAGCCAATTTTTCAAGAAGTTCTTCTTTCTCCTCGTCACTAGCAAATGAAGCTTCGATTGCCGTCTTATTATGATCATAAAAGTCTTGCACTGAGCTATTAAAATGCTTGTGATAGAGTTCGTATTCCTTGGTTAAGTTTGTATCAGAAACGGTACGATTGTCCGTATTAATGGTAATATTCGCACCTGCTACTTTCATTTTTAGATAAGGAAAATCAGCAACTGTAACGGCTGCTTTAGTCTGCAGATTACTTGTTAAACATAACTCTCCTGTGACACCATTTTTGACAAACTCTTTCAAAAGCTCAGGCTCTTGAGCCAAGATCGTTGCATGGCCATTACGCTTAATTCCCATGGCAATCGACTCAGCCAAAAAGGCTGGGCAACCACACTCACCAGCATGAAAAGTCATGGGACGGTTGTAACTTTGGACTTGTTCAATTAGAGGTTTAATCGCTTTAGGTCCATAATGATGCTCATCTCCGGCAAAATCAAAACCAACAAAGTCACTATCTTCAACCTTATTTGCTTCATTAAGAATACGAGCCGTTAAATCTTGATTGGATTGACGCATGCCACAAACTAGGGCCTTAGCTACAATTCCAAATTCTTCTTGAGCTTGACGTAAGCCTTGACAAACGGCATCAATGATTTCAGCGACAGTCAACCCCTTATCCATTGACAATTCGGGAGCAAAACGCACTTCAATATAGATAACATTTTCAAGAGCAGCCTGTTTAGCGACATCATAAGCCGCAATAGTCAAAGCTTCCTTTGTTTGAAGCAAAGGACGAATATAATCAAAAGCCTCTAGATAATCTAGGAGACTCTCACAGGTAGCCGGGGCTGTCACATGGTGTTTGAGCTCCGCATCATCCTTAGGTAACTCAATCTTTGCTAAGTCAGCTAGGTGACGAATAGTTTCCAATGATAGAGAACCATCCAAATGGCAGTGTAGTTCTGTTTTAGCCAACTTATGAAAATCAATAGCAGTCATTCTTTTCTTCCTCTCTAAACAATATGTTTTTATCAGTTAAAAATTAATTTTTACTATCTTATCATTCTTATAGAAAAAGTCAAGGTGTCGCGCTAATAGGACGTAGTAGATTCTTGAAATGCCATTAGCATTTTGTTAGGATGTAACTATCAAGAATACAAGGAGAAACTTTATGTCTGACTATATTTTACCAGAAGTTTGGCAAAATCCAACCTCTATGGGAGGTGCCTGGGGCGGCCTCAATCAACCTACAGCTGGTGCACGTTTTGAACAAACTTTACCTAAAGGTGACCAACCTTTCCAACTCTATACTCTTCCGACACCTAATGGTATCAAGGCAACTATCATGCTTGAAGAACTGAAAGAACTCGGTGTGACTCAAGCAGGCTATGACGCTTATCGTATTAAGATTGGTGACGGTGACCAATTCGGATCCGACTTTGTTTCGATCAATCCAAACTCAAAGATTCCAGCCATGATGGATTACTCTGAAGACCAACCGGTTCGTGTCTTTGAATCAGCTAACATCCTGCTTTACTTGGCTGAAAAATTCGGAAAACTCATTCCAACTGATTACGCAAAACGTACGGAAGTTCTCAACTGGCTCTTTTGGCAAACAGGTGCTGCTCCCTTCTTAGGTGGTGGCTTTGGGCACTTCTTCCACTATGCACCTGAAAAAATCGAATATGCCATCAACCGCTTTGCCATGGAAGCCAAACGCCAACTTGACTTGCTAGATAAAGAATTAGCAACCAAACCTTATATTGCTGGTGATGAATACACTATCGCTGATATCGCAATTTGGTCTTGGTATGGCCGTCTTGCTCAAGATAAGATTTGGGACAAGGCTGGTATTTTCCTTGATGTTAAAGAATACAAGCACCTTCAAGCATGGACTGAAAAAATTGCCAACCGTCCAGCGGTTAAACGTGGACTTGAAGTCGACTATAAAGATATCTAATTTTATAACGGTTTGCCTAGGCAAACCGTTTTTCTATTGTTTCATGATATAATAGAAACAAAATCACAAGGAGACATTCATGACTGTATTTCAAGCTATTTTAGAAAAAATAAAAGCCTATGACACTATTATTATTCACCGCCACCAAAGACCTGACCCTGATGCCATTGGTAGTCAGGTAGGACTGAAGGAAATTTTAAAAACAAACTTTCCAGATAAAAAGGTTCTTGCGACAGGTGTCAATGAACCTACCTTATCTTGGATTGCTGAAATGGATAAGGTAACTGATCAAGACTATGAAGGAGCGCTTGTTATTGTTACCGATACAGCCAACACTCCTCGTATCGACGACGACCGTTTTGATAAGGGGGACTTTCTTATCAAAATTGACCATCATCCTAACGACGATGCCTACGGCGACCTCCTCTTAGTTGATACGACTGCTTCAAGTGCCAGCGAAATTGTGACTGACTGGGCTCTCACTCTTGGCCTTTCCTTGTCAGATGCCGCTGCTCGTGTTCTTTACAATGGTATTGTTGGCGACACAGGTCGCTTCCTCTTTCCGTCTACGACACCTAAAACACTTCAAATTGCGGCTAAACTTCGTGAATACGACTTTGATTTTGCAGCAATGGCTCGTCGTATGGATAGTTTCCCATTCAAAATTGCTAAATTACAAGGTTATGTTTTCGATAATCTAGAAGTCGATGAAAATGGTGCAGCTCGAGTTGTATTGACACGAAAGGTTTTGGATGAATTCAATGTCACTGATGCTGAAAGTTCTGCAATTGTTGGCACTCCAGGTCGTATTGATTGCGTCGAATCTTGGGCTATTTTCGTAGAGCAGCCTGAAGGGCATTACCGTGTACGTCTGCGCAGTAAAAGCATTGTCATCAACGAGATTGCTAAACGTCATGACGGTGGAGGCCACCCACTTGCTAGTGGTGCCAATTCCTACAGCTTAGACGAAAACGAACAAATCTATCAAGAAATCAAGGATACCGTTGCCCATGCAACTCACTAATCGTCGTGTACGTCTCATGGGGACTGTGATTGACGTCTCTATCTATCATGAAGAACCAGAACCCCTGCTAGACCAGGTTGAAGCACTCCTACATACCTACAATAAGCGTTTCTCAGCCAATGATGACAGTTCCGAACTCATGAAAATTAACAAGGCAGCAGGCTTACATTCGGTGACGGTTCACCCAGAGCTTTTTGAACTTATTGCTCTTGGAAAATGGCATAGCTGCCAACCTGAAAGTCACCTTAACATTGCCATAGGACCTCTCATTCAGACTTGGCGCATTGGTTTTTCGGATGCCAAGTTGCCTCTGCCTGAAGAAATTCGTCCGCTCCTGCAAATTATCAATCCCAATGCCATTGTTCTATCCGAGGAAAATCAAAGCGTTTTTCTCAAAGAAAAAGGGATGAAAATTGATCTTGGTGCCCTGGCAAAGGGATATATTGCAGATCGTATTGCAGATTTTCTTAAAGCGGAAAAAGTGACCAGTGCCCTAATCAATCTTGGAGGTAATGTTCTAACCTTTGGACCAGCTCTCCATAATCCTGATAAAAAATGGCGGATTGGTATTCAAAATCCCAAGGAGACTAGAAACACAAATCTTATGGTGCTTGCTATAAGAGACCAATCTATTGTCACTTCAGGAATCTATGAACGCACTTTTGAAATAAATGGCAAAACCTATCATCATATTTTCGATAGTCAAACTGGCTACCCTGTCTCTAGTGATCTAGCTAGTCTTACCATCATTTCATCCCTCTCAGTCGATGGTGAAATTTGGACGACACGTTTATTTGGCTCAAGTCTAGAATGCATTTTCCAGGAAGTTAGTTCACAACCAAATCTTGAAGCTATCATCGTTGATAAAGATAATCGATGCTTTCAGACAGGTGGCATTTACAAAATGCGAATTTCCTAAAAAATAGTAAAAAAGACTTGTCAAGAAGACCACCTTTTGATAAACTAAAATAGTTAAAAAAACTATGGTGCGGAAAGTACCATGGCAGAAAGGAAATATTTTAACATGAAAAAAGATATCCATCCAGATTACCGTCAAGTAGTATTCATGGACACAACTACTGGTTACCAATTCCTTAGCGGTTCAACTAAACACTCAAACGAAACAGTTGAATTCGAAGGTGAAACTTATCCACTTATCCGTGTAGAAATTTCATCAGATTCACACCCATTCTACACTGGCCGTCAAAAATTCACTCAAGCAGACGGACGCGTGGATCGTTTCAACAAAAAATACGGTCTCAAATAAGCAACATCTTGTTGTTAAGCCATTCCAATTGGAATGGTTTTTTTGTATTCTCTTGGCTGTAATCTCTCCTACTCCCCTCCTTTAAAATAAAAAAACAGCTTCCATATGGAAACCATTTAATCCTATTAACCTGCTTTACCAATAGCCAAAGCCCAGATAAAGAAGAGGGCAAATCCGAACAAGAAAATCAAACCTGCAATAGCAAGTCCTTTCAACCAAGTTGGAAGGTCTCTCTTTGCTTTTGTAACAAGTACATAATTCAAAAGCGCAAAGAAAGGTGTTGTAAGGAATGAACCAATCATGGCAAAACGAAGCATTGTTGCTACTTGACCTTGGAAGAAGAAAATAATGATGAGACCAAGAATAGCTGTCAATGTCATCCAAACATTCAATGGTGTTTGATTTTTTTCTTTTTGGTTAAACAAAAGACGAAGAGAAATTTCGTTAACACGTGAATAACCATCGATAACAGTAATCACAGTACCAAAGATACACAAGAAAGCGATAAAAGTAATCAAATAGCGTGACCACTCACCAAGTACTGAGGCATACATACCAACAAACTGAGCAATATACTTAGCTGATGCTGCTTCTACTGGTTTACCAGTTGGATACTGGATAAGAGCACCGAGTGCTACAAAGAATACTGCAAGAATAGCTGTTCCGATGTAACCAACGTTAAAGTCAAAGAGGGCATCATCAGTGTTAAAATCAACAGTTTTCTTTTTCTCAGCTGACCAAAGTGAGTTAATGGCTGAAATTTCAATTGGAGCTGGCATCCATCCAAGAAGTGAAACGATAAATGGAAGGGCTGCTAACTGCCATGGTGTTTTTTCAACGAAGTCAGCACTGTACTCTGGGTGTTTGATTGCTGCAATAATAACTGCTGCTACTGTTGCGATAGTCAAGGCTGACATTATCCATTTAGCCATGCCATCAAGAAGTTTGTAACCACCAAAGAGTAACATACCCCAAATGATTGCAACCAAAATGATTGACCAAGTGGTAATACTTAAACCAAGCATTGGAAAGGCACTAGCAATGATAGCTGAACAAAGAATAGAAACACCTGCAGTATTAACCAAGGCTGAAAAGACATTCAAAATGAAGAATACCCAAAGATAGAACTTACCTTTCTCAGCATAACCTTCAACAAGGGTTTTACCTGTATCTGCGGTATACTCAGCACCAAAACGGAAGAATGGGTATTTGAAGAGGTTAGCCAGAATAACCAAGCCTAACAAGGCCCATCCATAAGAACCACCCGCTTGGGTAGATGAAACGATGTGGGAACCACCTACGGCTGCCGAAGCCATTAGGATACCGGGTCCCATTGCTTTTATTTTACTACGCCAGGTAGACTGACTAAATATACTTGTTTGTGACATAAGAGAATCTCCTAAAACAAATTTTCAGAATAATCTGAATTGATGCTTACCATTGTACACAATTGTTGGAATAATTTCAATAGCATTTCACATATTTTCTGAAAAATAGAAAAGAGCCATCCAAATGGATAGCTCTTTTACTATTTAGAAAATCCAGTAAAGAAATCTACAATAGCTTGCCAAATTTGTGCAAAAATATTTTTGCTATTCTCAAGTGTTTTGTTGGCATTAAAGTTTAAGTTGATTCCAGAGAAGGTATTACCAGCTTTCGAAACGATAGAATCCTTAAGTGAACTCAAGCTCGACTTGAAACTAGCACTATCAATGATTGAAGACTTAGACAAATTCAAAGCAAAATTCACCAGAAGATTAATTTGCGTATCTGAAAGATCCAAGTTATAGTTATTGACCGTTTGCTGAACAATCGTTTTAGCTTGGTCTTCTGTTAACTTATCCCCTTTATCAGCAACAGCTGACTTAATATCAGTCATAGCTACATTAAGCTTGTCTGCATCATAGTCAGTCTTACCAGAATTTTCCTCATTGATTTGAGAAAGGGTTTTAAGTTCCTCTTGCGCAAGCTCTTTACTTTCATCTGAAACTTTAGCCCCATTTTGCTCAAGGGAATAGTAAATACCAGCCAAGGCACTTTCTCCTGTAACTGCAATTGGTGCTGCTACCGTAATCTTAGCATGTTCAATACCAAGTGTCGTGGCAGCATTACGGTACATATCTGGAGTGATTTTCGTGATATTTTGCGGTGTCACAATCTCTACACTCAAGGTTTCCTTAGCACCCAGCTTAGCAATCTTAACCGAAGAATATAGCCGAAGACTAGAATCGTCAGCCACATTCATGATATTAGCGTAAGCAGATGTCGTCAAGGTCTTGACATTAGTATCCTTACTACTATCATACCCTAATAAATTCAAGGTTTCATTTCGTTGCTCTTCCGACAACGAATATCCCATCACATAGTCTGGTTGAACATAAGATTCATCAATAACCTTTTGGACTTGTGAAGATGTTGCTGCTTGAGCAACCGAAGTAAAGGCTGTTACTGAAGCCAATATAGCCATCCCAGTAACAAGAAGTTTTTTCAATTTCATGTGTGTTTCCTTTCGAAAATAGAATAGTATTCCATAATCTCCTAAAGGACGACTGACTCTAGGCTCAGCCGTTCACCTATTATACCATGACTTAAAAAATTAAGGTCAAAAAAACTACTCGTGCAACTCCAAGGGAAGACCATCTGGATCAGCAAAGAAAGTCATCTTTTCACCGGTAAAAGTGTCCTTGCGAATAGGTTGGCAGGAGATACCCTTTTGTTCTAACTCTTTGACGACCTCTTCAATATTAGTCACTCTGAAAGCTAAATGACGTAAGCCACATGCCTCAGGATAAGACGGACGTTTTGGGGGCTCCACATAGTTCGGATCACTGGTCTTATTGCCGAAGATTTCAAGTTCTATACCTCCACAGCGTAGGTCTAACTTATAATCATGACGTTCCGGACGGTGATTTTCCCGAATAATCTCAAAACCAAGTTTATTGACATAAAAATCTCGAGACAAGTCATAATCAGAAACAATAATAGCAACATGGTGCACTGTATTTAAAAACATATTTTCCTCCATTGAAAAAGGCCCGAAGGCCCTTTCTTAATTTTGAAATTGATTGTATGACTTATTAAACGCTTCAATAATATCTGAACTTGCCTTGTCAAAATCTACCTGTGATTTCAATTCACCTTTGACGATTGTACGCTGAGTTGCTTCGGCATCCGTACAAGTTACAAGGGTAACTTCAGACTTGCCAGGAGTATCATCAATCACTGCTACTTCAGTTGGTTGGACAATTTTTACCTCACTGATAACATAGGTGTAGACCTTATTTTTATCCGTAAGGTAGATCTTCATGCCTTCTTTAGCCCTATCTAATGGTGAGAAGAGCATGTCAGAAGCCCCAGCGATACCGAAAATATGGTGACTAGCCAATGAGTAGTTGTTTTCACCACCCATGACTTGATCTTCTTTCATCGTTCCTGCACCGTAAGTCAACTCTGTATTGCCAAGTCCTTTGAAAATAGGGAGATTGATACCTACCTCTGGAATAGCAATACCACCAACGACAGGAAGCTCTTGAGCATCCATCTGTGCCTGCAAGACAGACTCTGTACTAATTGATTTAACGGTATCAAAGTCAAAGCTAGTCTTAGCTTCCTTGTTTTTCTCAATAGTTTTTTTAGAAACCTTGCTCACTTGATACTTATTTGTATTCCAAGCAATCACTGTGTTTCGAATAGACTTATTGAAAATCAAGGCTAAACCAACAACCAAGAGAACAACAATCAACACCCAGCGAAGAATATCAAGCCACTTACGACGTTTTTTTGTTACGTTATTTTTCTTATCTTTGCTCATTAGTTGTCACCACTTTCTTGATTTTCGGAAGCTTGTTCAACTTCTTCTGGCTCAACTAAAGCAAAGGTTACAATACGAGCAGAGTCATCCAAACGCATGACCTTAACCCCTTGAGTGGCACGACCAGTTTGTGAAATATTAGCAACGGCAGTACGTATGATAACACCTGTATCGGTGATGACCATGATATCCTCATCACCAGACACTGTTACAATACCTGCTAGGTTACCATTCTTCTCTGTGATATTGGCAGTCTTGATACCTTTACCACCACGACCCTTCGTTGGGTATTCAGTAGCTGAGGTACGCTTACCGTAACCTTTTTCAGTGATAATCAAGACTTCTTGGTTTTCTGTAATGGCAGCTGCACCAACAACTTGGTCACCATCACGAAGAGTTACCCCTTTAACACCAGCAGCCATACGACTCATGCTTCGAATAGTGTCCTCTTTGAAGCGAACACTGTAACCAAATTTAGTACCAATGACAATTTCTTCATTACCAGTAGTCAAGAAGACGTTGATTAGCTCGTCACCTTCTCTAAGTTTTAAGGCAATCAAACCATTTTGGCGAATGTTTTTGAACTCGGCTTCCTTAGTTCGTTTAACCAAACCTTGACGAGTTACAAAGACTAGGTGATTATTTTCAGAAGCTTCTTCACTCTTGGCATTAATGACTGTTTGAATGGTCTCACCTTCGTCCAACTTCAAGAGATTAACGATAGGTAAACCTTTGGCTGTGCGACCGTATTCTGGGATTTCATACCCCTTAAGACGGTATACACGCCCCTTATTAGTCATGAAGTAAAGATGATCATGAGTGCTTGTTGAGACAATATCACGAACAAAGTCATCATCGTTAACACCTGTCCCTTGAACTCCACGACCTCCACGTTTCTGAGAACGGAATTCGTCTTGAGCCAAGCGTTTGATATATCCCTTGTTAGAAAGAGTGATAACAACATCTTCTTCTTCGATTAGGTCTTCATCTTCAAGTGAGACAACTTCGCCGACCATCAGCTCTGTACGACGGGCGTCTGCGAATTTACGCTTACTTTCATCCAACTCTTCCTTGATGATAGCAATGACACGCTCTGGTTTTGCCAAAATATCAGCTAAATCAGCAATCAAGGCAAGGAGATCATTGTACTCATTTTGAATCTTATCACGTTCCAAACCTGTCAAACGACGCAAACGCATATCAAGAATGGCTTGGCTTTGACGTTCAGTAAGTTCAAAGCGAGCCATCAACTCGGCTTGAGCCTCTGCATCAGTTTGACTGTTACGAATAATCGTAATCACTTCATCCAAATGATCAAGGGCAATCAACAAACCTTCTAAAATGTGGGCACGTGCCTCAGCCTTATCCTTGTCAAACTGTGTACGACGAACCACAACTTCTTGTTGGTGAGCAATATAGTCAGCCAAGATTTGACGCAAAGAAAGGATTTTAGGTACACCCTTTTCAATGGCCAACATGTTGAAGCTAAAGTTAGTCTGAAGTTGCGTTAATTTGAACAAATTGTTCAAGATAACATTAGCAGAAGCATCACGACGCACTTCGATGACAAAACGTACGCCTTCACGAGAAGACTCGTCACGGACTGCTGTGATCCCCTCAATACGTTTTTCTTGAGCTAAACGAACGATATGTTCATGGACCTTGGTCTTATTGACCATGTAAGGAAACTCAGTGACAACAATACGCTCACGACCTGATTTAGTTGTTTCAATTTCAGTACGCGAACGAAGAACAATAGAACCCTTACCAGTTTCATATGCACGGTGAATACCAGATTTCCCCATGACCAAGCCACCAGTTGGAAAGTCTGGACCAGGAAGAACTTCCATCAGTTCACGTGTTGTGACTTCAGGATTATCCATCATCAATTTGACAGCATCAATCGTTTCAGCCAAATTGTGTGGTGGGATGTTAGTCGCCATACCAACGGCAATCCCTGTCGCACCATTGACAAGAAGGTTTGGAATACGTGACGGAAGAACGATTGGCTCATGTTCTGAGCCATCATAGTTATCTTGAAAATCAACTGTATTCTTATTGAGATCACGAAGCATTTCCAAGGCGATTTTAGACATACGCGCCTCAGTATAACGCTGAGCGGCAGCCCCATCACCATCCATAGAACCAAAGTTCCCGTGACCGTCAACCAACATGTAACGGTAGCTCCACCATTGCGCCATACGAACCATGGCTTCATAGATAGATGAGTCTCCGTGTGGGTGATATTTACCCATGACATCCCCGGTAATACGGGCAGATTTTTTATGTGGCTTATCAGGTGTCACCCCAAGCTCATTCATTCCATATAGAATACGACGTTGTACAGGTTTTAAACCGTCACGAACATCTGGGAGAGCACGAGACACGATAACACTCATGGCATAATCGATAAAGCTCGTCTTCATCTCAGACGTCAAATTAACGTCAATTAAATTATTATCTTGCACTCTAAAAATGCCTCTTTTCTTTCATTCAAATCATTCCAAACTCTAATAAAAGAGTATAGAAAATTTCTATAATATTATACCATAAAACGCTTTACTTTTCAGTTGTGTAAACGCTTTCATCTATTATTTCCTTATTATTTCGTGACATCCATCACTTAAAGTGGTAGAATAAGCAGTGTACGGGGTAACCCAATTAAAAAATAAGGAGATGTTTAGACCCATGACTGCAACTAAACAACACAAAAAAGTCATCCTCGTTGGTGACGGTGCCGTAGGTTCATCTTACGCTTTCGCACTTGTAAACCAAGGTATCGCTCAAGAACTTGGTATCATCGAAATTCCACAATTGTTCGAAAAAGCTGTTGGTGATGCGCTTGACCTAAGCCACGCGCTTGCTTTCACTTCACCTAAAAAAATCTACGCAGCTAAATACGAAGACTGTGCGGATGCTGACCTTGTAGTTATCACTGCTGGTGCTCCACAAAAACCAGGTGAAACTCGTCTTGATCTTGTTGGTAAAAACCTTGCTATCAACAAATCTATCGTTACTCAAGTTGTTGAATCAGGCTTCAATGGAATCTTCCTTGTAGCAGCTAACCCAGTTGACGTATTGACTTACTCAACATGGAAATTCTCAGGATTCCCTAAAGAACGCGTTATCGGTTCAGGTACTTCACTTGACTCAGCTCGTTTCCGTCAAGCACTTGCTGAAAAACTTGGCGTTGATGCTCGTTCAGTTCACGCCTACATCATGGGTGAACACGGTGACTCAGAATTTGCCGTTTGGTCACACGCTAACATCGCCGGTGTAAACCTTGAAGAATTCCTTAAAGACACTCAAAACGTTCAAGAATCTGAATTGGTTGAATTGTTCGAAGGTGTTCGTGATGCCGCTTACACAATCATCAACAAAAAAGGTGCTACTTACTATGGTATCGCCGTTGCCCTTGCTCGTATCACTAAAGCTATTCTTGACGATGAAAATGCAGTACTTCCATTGTCTGTATTCCAAGAAGGTCAATATGGTGTAAGCAACGTCTTTATCGGTCAACCTGCTATCGTAGGTGCACACGGTATCGTACGTCCAGTTAACATCCCATTGAACGATGCTGAACAACAAAAAATGAAAGCTTCTGCTGACGAATTGCAAGCTATCATTGATGAAGCATGGAAAAACCCTGAATTCCAAGAAGCTTCAAAAAACTAATCTAACATTAGTTAAATAAAAGTCTCCAGTAGGAGGCTTTTTTCGTATGATAAATTGCAAGAATAAGTGCAACATTTAGTCAAACTCATCCTCTAGAGCTTCA
>NZ_LSIW01000027.1:0-221 GCF_001556435.1 Streptococcus sp. CCH5-D3 | reverse complement strand
GTATTGAAAGATTCAACTGGTAAAGTTCTTCAAACTAAGACAAATACTAAAGAAGGTGTTGTAGGCTTTGACGATTTGACTTTTGACAATACACAAGTTGGTACTCACAAGTACACTGTAGAAGAAGTTCAAGGTTCTGAAGCAGGAATGCAATATGATACGATGAAAGCTGAAGTAACAATTACTGTTACTAAAGAAGGTCACGTACTTAAAGCAACAAA
>NZ_LSIW01000026.1:0-61939 GCF_001556435.1 Streptococcus sp. CCH5-D3 | reverse complement strand
ACCCCCGAACCCGAAGGAGCGGATTTACAGTCCGCCGCGTTTAGCCTCTTCGCTATCTCTCCTTAAGAACAAGAAATAGTATATCACAGTTTCTTGACCAAAGCAAGCCTTTACTTTGGATTTTAATGATTAAGATTGTACGATTCAATAATGGCAGCTACTGCATCATCCATTTTTTTGTGGAAACCTGCAACATTTTCCTTGTCAACAACGGCAAACTTACCATCAATTTCCACAATTTGTCCAATCACTTTCTTGCCAACAAGAAGTTCAAAACCTTCGATGATTGCTTTGTTGACGACTACTTTAGCATCATTAATTTGGATTTCAATTTTTTTATCTTTTTTACTCATAGATTTATACCCGATACTTGGCTCGAGCCATCCTTTCTTAATGTATCTCCTTAATTCTACCGAAAAAGAAAAAAGCTTGCAAGAGCAAGCCTTAAAATAATCAATTACTATTAAGAATTAGTCAACTTTGACAATCCATCCTTCTGGTGCTTCAACATCACCAAATTGGATACCTGTCAACTCATCATAAAGTTTACGTGTTACAGGACCTACTTCTGTTTCTGAGTAGAAGACATGGAAGTCATCACCATGTTGTACCCCACCAATTGGTGAGATAACGGCAGCTGTACCGCAGGCACCTGCTTCAACAAATTTATCCAATTCAGAAATCTTAACATCACCTTGGATAGCTTTCATACCGAAGCGATTTTCAGCCAAGTAAAGCAATGAGAACTTGGTGATAGATGGCAAGATAGATGGGCTGAGTGGTGTAATGAATTCGTTATCAGCTGTGATACCAAAGAAGTTTGCAGAACCCACTTCTTCAATCTTAGTGTGAGTTGCTGGATCAAGGTAGATAACATCAGAGAAGTTACGGTCATGTGCAATCTTACCTGGCAACATACTTGCTGCGTAGTTACCACCAACCTTAGCAGCACCTGTACCATGTGGCGCAGCACGGTCATAATCATCTTGAATAAGGAAGTTTGTTGGAGCCAAACCACCCTTGAAGTAGTTACCTACTGGCATAGCAAAAATAGTAAAGATATACTCATCTGCTGGATGCACACCTATAATATCACCAACCCCAATCAAAAGTGGACGGAGATAAAGTGTAGCACCTGTACCATATGGTGGAACGTATTCTTCATTGGCACGCACAACTTGTTTACATGCATCTACAAATTTGTCAACAGAAACTTGTGGCATCAAAAGACGATCAGCAGTACGTTGCAAACGTTTGGCATTTTCATCTGGACGGAACAATTGAATAGAGCCATCTTTAGTACGGTAAGCCTTGAGTCCTTCGAAAGCTTCTTGACCATAGTGAAGGGCTGGAGATGCTTCTGAAATATGCAAAGTTGCATCCTCAGTCAATTGCCCCTCGTCCCACTTGCCGTCTTTGAAATATGAGATATAACGGAATGGAAGTTTACGGTAATTAAATCCTAGATTTTCCCAGTCTAAATCAACTGTCATGTGTATGTCCTCTTTTCTGTTACTATGTGCTTTCTAGTATAGTCCTTTTCATTGAAAATTTCAAGGTTGTGTTGCAAAATTCTGACAATTCTTTTTAAAATAATTCTTTAGTCTCTTAAAGAAAAAACTCTGCTCTCTAGTAAGAGAACAAAGCTTTCTTATCATTATTTTTCAATAATCTTAACAGAAAAGACTTCTTTGTCTGCCAACCCTTCAATAAAACTTCCATTGCTAGTACGATCTGAAAGATTTAGAAGTGACAAATCAACCTCTGCAGTTTCACCTGTCGTGGCTGTCACAAGCAAGGTCTGAGGAGTCTCCTCTGCTGGTGTTGCTAGAAGATCTATCTCACCACCAGAATTTTCTGTAAAGACTGGACCAGCCGTAAAGACGCGATGTGGTTTCGTCTTAAGCTCACGAAGAACTTGGAGACCTCGACCAGCTCGCTTAGCCTGTGGGATGTCAGCTGTAGCCACACGTTTGAGACTGGCTCTTTGTGTTAGAAGGTAGAAACTTTGAGTATTTGCCACAAAAACAGCCTGAACGATATCATCATCCTTAAGATTTATTGCCTTAACACCTGCTGCCTTGGCCCCAACTACTGGCACTTCGTCCGCGTTAAAGCGAAGGGCATAACCTCTTTGAGTGATAATCATGATATCATCCAATTGAATTGGAGTGACTGTGACAATAAAATCACTATCATCCTTGAGTTTAGCGTATTTAACCGACTTAGACTTGTAGGTACGCCATGGCGTAAATTCCTTGCGTTCGAAACGTTTAATCTGACCAAGTTTAGTGGCTGCTAGGTAAGTACCAGCTTCAAAATCATCCAGGATTTCGGCGTAAAGCACTTCTTCATCCTTAGATAAATTAGTGATGGTTTGTGATAAATGCTCTCCCAAATCCTTCCAACGAATATCTGGCAACTCATGGATTGGACGATAAATCACATTGGCCTGGTTAGTGAACATCAAGAGATGCTGTGTCGTCTTAGCCTGCTGAACCAGAATCAAATCGTCATCATCACGTTTTCCGACTTCATCAATCGTTGAAGCATTGAAAGAACGTGGGCTAGTACGTTTGACATAGCCACCGCGAGTGATGCTGACATAGGTTTCTTCTTCAACAATCAAACTTGCGGTATCAATTTCAATGGTCTTGGTTTCCGCTTGCAGCTCTGAACGACGGTCATTACCAAATTTCTTCTTGATATCACGGAGTTCACGTTTCATGACATTAAACATGGTACGCTCGTCTCCAATGATGGCAGCCAAGGTCGCAATCTGCTCACGTAAATCGGCTTCCTCATTTTGGAGAGTAACGATATCCGTATTAGTCAAACGATAAAGTTGCAAGGTCACGATAGCTTCGGCCTGTTCTTCTGAAAAATCATAGCTGACTTTAAGATTTTCCTTGGCATCTGCCTTATTTTCAGAAGCTCGGATAAGGGCAATAACCTCATCCAAAATAGAGATGACACGGATCAACCCTTCAACAATATGAAGACGTTTTTCAGCTTTTTCCTTATCAAATTTTGAACGGGCAACGATAATATCGCGACGGTGGGCAATGTAGCTAGACAAAATCTTTTGCAAGCCCACTTGACGTGGAGTGAAATTGTCGATAGCTACCATGTTAAAATTGTAATTGACTTGAAGATCCGTATATTTCAAAAGATAGTTAAGAATGGTTTGGCTGTCAGCATCCTTCTTAAGTTCGATAGCAATACGCAACCCCGTACGGTCAGACTCGTCACGAACTTCTGCAATGCCTGGAACCTTGTTATTGACACGAACATCATCGATTTTTTTTACAAGAACTGCCTTATTAACATCGTAAGGAATTTCAGTAACAATGATTTGCTCCTTGCCACCTTTGAGTTGTTCAATTTCAGTACGCGAACGCACAACGACGCGGCCCTTACCAGTTTCGTAAGCCTTACGAATCTCATCTTTGCCCTGAATGATAGCCCCTGTTGGGAAATCAGGGCCAGGCAAGAATTCCATCAATTTATCCAGTTTAGCAGATGGGTGATCAATCATGTAAACAACGGCATCGATGACTTCTGATAGATTATGTGGTGGAATGTCTGTGGCATAACCAGCAGAAATCCCTGTCGCACCATTGACCAAGAGGTTTGGAAAGGCTGCAGGTAAAACGGTCGGTTCCTTCTCTGTATCGTCAAAGTTCCAAGCCCAAGGAACGGTGTTTTTATCGATATCTTGAAGAAGGTAGCCCGCAATCTCTGACAAGCGTGCCTCTGTATAACGCATGGCCGCTGGTGGATCACCGTCCATAGAACCGTTGTTACCGTGCATCTCGACCAAGATTTCACGATTCTTCCAGTCCTGAGACATACGCACCATGGCATCATAAATAGAGCTATCACCATGTGGGTGGAAATTACCCATGATGTTACCCACCGACTTGGCAGATTTACGATAGCCCTTGTCATAAGTATTACCATCCTTATTCATGGAATAAAGAATACGACGTTGAACGGGTTTCAGACCGTCACGAATATCAGGAAGCGCACGCTCCTGAATAATATATTTGGAGTAGCGCCCAAAACGCTCCCCCATGATGTCCTCAAGGGACATGTTTTGAATATTAGACATAAGATTTCTCTTTATTTTTTAGTTTAAGTAATGATTTGAAATAATATAAAAGACAAATAGTAGACCCCCTACTTCACTGCAACACCTCTAATTACAATGTTGTTCCTTGACTTTGTAACTGTAGAAGAATGGTTTTCACCTTCCTAGTTTCTATTTCACCAATCACAAATTGAACCACTGTGCTTATCGCAATTAAAATGAAAGATACACAAGATAGTGTCAATGAAGTAGAAAGTTCCCCAAAGAATAAAATAAGGTTTAAAATTGTTAGACCGGTCATTATGGAGCCATTAATCACGAGAACTAGAGCTAATGGCATACGGAATAGCTTATAATGATAGATACTTTTTAAAAGAGATGTGATACTACAAACAACACTTAGGGGAGAAAAAACATAGACATAGTAGAAAGCCAATAACAACCCCGTGTAGGTCCTCTGTGAGAAGGGATTATCTATCAAAGATAGAAGGAAGGTTATCACTACTAGTATAGGCAAGATCAAAAAGCGTGTTTTTAGTGGTCTCTTTTTATAAACGCTTAAATAAGCTATTGCTCCCGCACATACAGGAAACACCACTTGAGGATAGTAAAGTAAAAAACTTAATACCTTAGAGAACATAGTTCTACCTCCATTGATTTCTAGTCAATGACTCTGCCAATAGTTAATAAACTATGTAAAAAATAATTAACTTGTTTCTTTATAAGCCCAGGTATCTATTGATAGTAAGCGCTCTCCCTAACTCTATCTTATAATTTTCCCTTCTGGCTTGCAACCTAAAATGCGCCACTTTCTTCCAAGGTAAATTTAACGTTATCTTCAATCCATTGACGGCGTGGTGCTGCCTTATCTCCCATAAGGACTGAGACACGACGTTCGGCACGCGCTAGGTCGTCAATAGTCACTCGGATAAGAGTTCTGGTCTCTGGATCCATGGTTGTTTCCCAAAGCTGGTCAGCATTCATCTCACCAAGCCCCTTGTAACGTTGGAGAATAGCTCCACGACCAAATTTTTGACGAAGTTCTTCAAGTTCCCCATCTGTCCAAGCATATTCGACAACTTCCTTCTTGCCTTTACCTTTGGACATCTTGTAAAGAGGAGGCAGAGCGATATAAACGTGTCCTGCTTCCACTAGTGGACGCATATAACGATAGAAGAAAGTAAGAAGCAAGGTCTGGATGTGAGCTCCATCGGTATCGGCATCGGTCATGATGATAATCTTGTCGTAGTTAATATCGTCAAGGTTAAAGTCAGCTCCAACTCCAGCACCGATAGTATAAATCATGGTATTGATTTCTTCGTTTTTGAGAATGTCTGCCATTTTGGCTTTCTCAGTGTTGAGCACCTTCCCTCGAAGAGGAAGAATGGCCTGGAATTTACGATCACGGCCTTGTTTGGCTGAACCGCCGGCAGAATCCCCTTCGACCAGATAAAGCTCATTTTTCTTAGCATTTTTAGACTGGGCTGGCGTCAATTTTCCTGACAAGAGCCCCTTGTCTTTTTTATTTTTCTTGCCATTTCGACTGGCATCACGAGCTTTTCTGGCAGCTTCACGGGCATCACGAGCCTTAATAGCCTTACGCACCAAGTTAGAAGCCAAATCCCCATTTTCCATAAGGAAGTAAGTCAAATGCTCTGAAACGATACTATCAACAATAGGTCGAGCTAAAGGAGATCCAAGTTTGTCCTTGGTTTGTCCTTCAAACTGAAGGTGTTCCTCAGGAACCAAGAGCGAGATAACTGCTGACAAGCCCTCACGATAATCTGACCCTTCGAGGTTCTTATCCTTTTCTTTAAGTAAGCCAGTCTTACGTGCATAATCGTTAAAGGCCTTGGTAATGGCGGACTTGAAGCCTGTTTCGTGGGTGCCTCCGTCCTTAGTACGGACATTATTGACAAAGGAAAGGATATTATCAGAGTAACCATCGTTGTACTGAAGGGCTAATTCTAGGTGAAATTCCTGCTGGTCTCCATCAATATAGATGACTGGTGTCAGCGTTTCCTTGTCCTCATTCAAGTAAGATACAAAGTCTTGAACCCCATTTTCATAGTGGAATTCTTCACGAACTTCTTCTTCGCCACGCAAGTCTGTCAATGTCATAGTGACATTCTTAAGAAGGAAGGCTGATTCTTTGAGACGTTCTGAAATGGTGTTAAATTTGAAGTCAGTCGTTGAAAAGATGCTCGCATCAGGCATAAAGGTAACTTTTGTACCTGTCTTAGACTTAGGCGCCTTACCAATCTTTTCAAGCCCTGTTACAGGGTGACCACCATTTTCAAAACGTTGGCGATAAACACTACCGTCACGGGTAATTTCTACCTCAAGCCAGCTAGACAGCGCATTAACAACTGAAGAACCCACACCGTGAAGACCTCCAGAAGTTTTATAACCACCCTGTCCAAATTTACCACCCGCGTGGAGAACAGTGAAAATAACTTCAACTGTTGGTTTACCCATGGCATGCATACCTGTCGGCATCCCACGTCCAGAGTCAGAAACAGAAACGGAACCATCCTTATTTAGGGTGACAGCGATGACATCACCAAAACCAGAAAGGGCTTCATCGACCGCATTGTCGACAATCTCCCAAACTAGGTGGTGAAGCCCTGTTCCATCTGTTGAGCCAATGTACATTCCTGGGCGCTTGCGAACCGCATCCAACCCTTCTAGTACCTGAATGGCATCATCATTATAATTATTTACATTTATTTCTTTTTTAGCCAAGAGTGACCTCCAAAATTTTCATCCTTATTATTTTATAAGTTTTCAGAAGAATTTGCAAAAGAAATCAAGAAAGTCCAAAAGATATCTTAAGGCTGACTGACTTTGTCAATTACTAGGCTGTATGCTATAATTATCTCATGAAAATCTTATTGTTAATCCTAATCGCCTACTTGTTAGGTTCCATTCAGACCGGCCTCTGGATTGGGAAACTTTTCTTCCATACCAATCTTCGTGAGCATGGCTCTGGAAATACTGGAACAACCAATACCTTTCGTGTTCTAGGTAAGACTGCTGGTACCATCACATTTTTAGTTGATATGTTCAAGGGGACCTTGGCTGTTCTTCTACCTATCTGGCTTGGTGTTACAGAGGTTTCACCTCTAATCATTGGTTTCTTTGCTATTATCGGACATGTTTTTCCAATCTTTGCTGGATTTAAAGGCGGGAAGGCTGTAGCGACAAGTGCAGGGGTGCTTCTTGGCTTTGCCCCACTCTACTGTGTATTCCTACTCTTGGTCT
The DNA here is from genome assembly GCF_001556435.1 of Streptococcus sp. CCH5-D3. Taxonomy (NCBI): domain Bacteria; kingdom Bacillati; phylum Bacillota; class Bacilli; order Lactobacillales; family Streptococcaceae; genus Streptococcus; species Streptococcus sp. CCH5-D3. Next base: position 54,582 of record NZ_LSIW01000026.1, on the reverse strand, counting down.
TTGTCCTAACACTCTATCTAACCAGCATGATTTCATTTTCAAGTGTCACTGCAGCAATTGTTGGACTTATTACCTTAGCTGTGTTTCCAGCCATCCATTTCTTACTAGATGGCTATGACCTTATTTTCACTGGGGTTCTTACCATCATGGCTTTGCTTATCATCTTCCGCCACACTGAAAATATGGGACGCATCCGCAGGCATCAAGAAAACTTGGTACCTTTTGGACTTAATTTAACCAAACAAAATCCAAAGAAATAAACAATCCAGACCTACTAACCACTAGATTGACTAGTGGTTTTCTTGTATTTCTAATCAAGCAATGCTTTCTAAAACAATAAAAAATCCGAAGGCTACACCTCGGATCTTATTTAGGCTTAAGCTTTGAAGCTAACACCATTCTCTTTCAATTTTTTAACTGTCGCAGGTCCGACCCCCTTGAGGGCAAGAACTTCTTCTTCAGTCACAGTAGCAAAAGCCTCTACTGAAGTCAAACCTTCATTATAAAGAGTTTCTACAAGGTTTGAACGAAGGCCTTCAACTTCTGGAAGTTGGGCGAAAGCTTCAAGACTAAGGTCTTTGGCTGCTACTTCTTCCTTGGCAACTGTCTTAGTTTCAGCAACAGGTTGTGGTGCTACTGGTGGAACTGGTGGAACAGGCGCAACGGGTGGAACAGGGGCTTTAACATTATTGAAAAGTCCTTGTTTTTTCAAACGGTGTTTAAAAGCTTTCTTTTTATTTTTTACTTTAGCCATGTTTAGTTTTCTCCTATTTTGATAGACGATACCTTTCTATAAAGTAGTATCGCCATTTTCTTTTTCATCCTTTATTAATAGTGACGTTCCCCGAACAAGCCATCTGGCATATCATGGAAACCTTTGCCAGCACGATAGTTGGCAAACTTACCAATTAGGAAATTGTAAGCATCCAATTTAGCTTCATAGCGGTAACTTGCATCACGTGCACGTTCATCGCCGTCTTCTTCCCAGATTTTCTTGCTAGCGGCCAAGGCCGTTTCGTTTACTTTAACTTGGGTAACAACCCAGGCTTCGAAGTCTTTTAGAAATTCTTGTTCGTAGGTCATATTTTCCTCTTCATTTTAAAAACCAGCTTAACGCTGGCTTCATTTTCTACTAATAATGTGTAGAGCTCATAGCCTTACAGTCTCCTATTATAACAAATAATTAGAAATTTGACTAGGTTCTAAACTCTTTATATAAGGCTTTAATGTCATTTGGACGTGTGCGGCAGCAGCCACCTAAAATCTTAACTCCAAACTGAGCATGCCAATCTTTACTATGTTCAACTAGGGTTAGAGCATCCTTATCTTTGGGTTTCCAAGTCTGACTGTTGCCATCATAAACTTCACCTGAATTGGGATAAGTAATGAGCGCCTTGCCAGCATTCTTAAGAATAGCTAGAGCCTGGTTATAAAGAAGAGGTGAACTACAGTTGATTCCTAGGGCCAAGATTTGATTTGACTGAGAAACAAGCTTGGCAATTTCTGCTAGAGAAGTCCCATCACTGATGGCATCGGGAATCTGGACTGTAAAACTAATATAAGCTTCTGCTTCTGGAAACTCTTCCTCTAGAAGTTCAATCAAGGCTTGTGCTTCCAAACGATTTGGAATGGTTTCCAAGGCCAACAAATCTACACCTTGATCTAGGAGAATTTGAATCCTAGGGCGATGAAAATCCTTAAGCTCCTCGATAGTAATTTGGCCATAATCACCACTATACTCAGAACCATTAGCCAAATAAGCAGCGTACGGACCGACATCTCCAGAAATCAAAGGATATGGTCGTTTTGCTTTCTCAGTCTCATCCAAGGCTCCCCATACCTTATCACGTGCAACCTTTGCCAACTGAACTGTCAAGACAATAATCTGCTCCGCTTCTTTCTCAGTAAGACCAGCCTCCATCAAGCCTGGCAAGGTCGCCTGATAAGACGATGTGGTAATCAAGTCAGCCCCAGCGGCTACATAGGTTTCGTGGATTTTTTGAATAACTTCTGGCTTTTCAAGAAGGTACTTAGCTGACCAGAGCTTACCTGAAATATCATACCCCAAGGCTTCTATCTCTGTTCCTAGAGCTCCATGAAGAATGAGAGGAGATTTATTTTCCAAATAATCTTTAAATGTTGCCATAAAAGACCTCCTTACCATTTTTTAAAGCGAAGGTAGTGATAAAGGTAACAGAAAATCATGAAAGGAATACCGAAGTAGAGTCCTGCACGTTGTGAACTGTCCCAAGCAATCCCAAGCACAGAAATGGCCAAGAGAACGATTGTGATATAAGGTAGAATTGGGTTAAATGGTGTCTTGTAATCCAACTCATCATCAGAATGTTCTAAATTCCACTGTTTACGGAAGTTGATTTGTGCCAAAGGAATGGAGAGCCAGACAACAACAACTGCAAAACCAGCGATTGATACCAGAGCTAGATAAACCGTATCTGCAGCATAGATACTTGAAAAGAGCGATAAAACTGCTCCTGCCATGGAAATCAAAAGGGCTGTCATTGGAACTCCATGTTTATTAATTTTCACTAGCTTTTTATTGAGCATTCCCTCATTGGCCAAAGACCAAAGCATACGGCTTGAAGCGTAGAGTCCCGAATTCCCAGCAGAAAGAATAGCTGTCAGGATAACAAAGTTCATGATATCTGCCGCAAATGGAATCCCCATCTTGTCAAAAACATCAACGAAAGGTGCTGAAGATACCCCTGCTTCTTTCATGGGAAGAAGTGAAGCCAAGACCACAATGGTCAAGACAAAGAAGATAACCAAACGTCCAATAGTTGTTTTAATAGCACGTGGAACAGCTTCCTTAGGATTGTCTGTCTCACCAGCTGCGATACCGATTAACTCTGTTCCCGAAAAGGCGTAGTTAACCGCCAACATGACTGACACAATGGCAAGACCACCATTTGGAAAGAGACCATTAGCCGTCAAATGCTTAAACATAATAGCCTCACGGTGACCATCAAAGCTGACCAAACCAAACATAGCCCCCAGACCTAGGATGATAAAAACCAGGATAGCAATGACTTTTATTGACGAGAAGAAAGATTCCGCTTCCGCAAAAGACCTTACGCTCAGAGCATTAATTCCAAAAATCACCAAGGCAAAGAATGCCGCAAACATCCAAGCCGGAACTGATGGAAACCAACGTTGCATCAACATGGCCGCACCCAGAAATTCTGTTCCCAAGGCTACCGTCCAACAAATCCAATAAAGCCAGGCTACCGTAAAGCCGGTTCCCGGACTGATAAATTTAGTGGCATAGGTGTGAAAGGATCCCGTTACTGGCATAGCAACAGCTAGCTCACCTAATGAAAGCATGACTAAGTAAACAACGATAGCCCCCACAAGATAAGATAGTATCGCACCAAGAGGGCCTGCTTGTGCAATCGTATAGCCTGAGCTAAGAAAGAGACCGGTACCAATGACACCACCTAGCGAGAGCATAAAGAGGTGGCGTGAGGTCATCTTCCGTTGAAACTGACCTTCATTTTCATAATTATGGTTTTCCATAGATTCCTCCAATAGATGTAATAAAACAAGCTTATCACAATATCATCCCCTTGGATAATAGGTGGAATCTATCAAAGAGATAGACAAAAACTATCGCAAGAAAAAAACTCGGATTTCTCCGAGCTCTTTTTACAATTCTGCCAAAATCGTATCCCATGCTTCATCATAACCGTCACGTGTGACAGATGAAAAGACGATGAAATGGTCATTTTTATCAAAATTGAGTTTTTTCTTAATGATAGATTCGTGCTTGTTCCATTTTCCGCGAGGAATCTTGTCAGCCTTAGTCGCCACAACGATAACTGGAATTTCATAATACTTAAGAAATTCATACATTTGAATATCGTCTTGAGTTGGTTCATGTCGGAGGTCAACCAAGCTAACAACCACACGAAGATTGTCTCGAGTCACGAGATACTCCTCAATCATTTTCCCCCATTTGGCACGTTCTTTTTTGGACACACGGGCATAACCGTAACCTGGTACATCCACAAAGCGTAGCTTATCGTCAATATTGTAGAAATTGAGCAACTGGGTTTTTCCTGGTTTCCCAGAAGTACGTGCTAGGTTTTTACGACCAAGAAGTGTATTGATAAAGCTTGATTTACCAACATTCGAGCGTCCTGCTAGAGCAACCTCAGGGAGGTCATCTTGTGGATAGTGGCTCTTATTTGCCGCACTGAGCAAAATCTCAGCGTTGTGCGTATTTAGGACTTGTTCTTCAGCCATAGGTCCTCCTTACGCTGTTTCCAAAACTGGAGCAGCTGTACCGTCAACAGCTTCTTTGGTAATACGAACCTTAGTGACATCTTCCTGACTCGGAATTTCAAACATGACATCCATCATGACTTCTTCAATGATAGAGCGAAGCCCACGCGCACCAGTCTTACGTTCAATCGCCTTACTTGCAATAGCCTCAAGAGCATCCTGGTCAAACTCCAGTTCAACCCCATCATAAGACAAGAGGGTTTGGTACTGTTTCACCAAGGCATTTCTAGGCTCTGTCAAGATACGAACCAAGTCGTCAACCGTTAACTGTTCAAGGGCCGCAAGGACTGGCAAACGTCCGATAAACTCAGGGATAAGACCGAATTTTTGAATATCTTCAGCCACAATTTCTTGCATGTATGATGAGTCATCATCAATTGCCTTATTATTTTGACCAAAACCAATGATTTTCTCACCAAGACGTTGCTTAACGATATCTTCGATACCATCAAAAGCACCACCAACGATAAAGAGAATATTCTTAGTATCAATTTGAATCATCTCTTGGTTAGGGTGTTTACGACCACCTTGAGGGGGAACGCTGGCTACTGTTCCTTCGATAATCTTCAAGAGAGCTTGTTGAACCCCTTCACCAGAAACATCACGAGTGATTGATACATTTTCACCCTTTTTAGCAATCTTATCAATCTCGTCAACATAGATGATACCACGTTCCGCACGTTCGATATTGAAGTCTGCCGCTTGGATCAGTTTGAGGAGGATATTTTCCACGTCCTCACCCACATAACCTGCCTCTGTCAATGATGTTGCATCCGCAATCGCAAATGGAACATTCAAGCTACGAGCCAAGGTCTGAGCCAAGAAAGTCTTCCCTGAACCAGTTGGTCCAATCATGAGAATATTTGATTTTTGCAAATCCACATCATTGTCTTCACGACTTTCTGTGAAATTGATACGTTTATAGTGATTGTAAACAGCTACCGCCAAGGCACGTTTGGCACGGTCCTGCCCCACGACATAGTTGTTCAAAATATCTAAAAGTTCTTTTGGCTTCGGAGTTTCAGCCAAGTCAGCCAAAACTTCTTCTGCCATTTCCTCACGAATGATTTCTTGTGACAAGGCCACACATTCGTTACAGATAAAGACGCCATTCCCAGCGATAATTTTCTTTACTTCTTCTTGGTTTTTGCCACAAAATGAACAATAAACCATTTCTTCATTACGATTTCCAGCCATTTATTCCTCACTCTTTTCTAAAATAGGGTGCCATAGAAGGCGTGAATAGTATTGACAAGGTTAGTAAAAGCATTTAAAAAGAGAAAAACTGCTAACCCATAACGTTTCTTGCGAAAGGCAGGAATGGCAGAGAGTACACAAAGCACCCCCAATAATGCAGTAAATAACCCAAAAACACTACGTTGCATGAACCTAGTCTCCTTCTTTTTCATAGCGACTTATGCTAAAGTCGTAGGCATTTTTATCATCCTTGACCACGCGGTCACGTGATACCTCTTTAAATGCCGTCATATCTAGTTGTGGAAAATACGTGTCTCCCTCTAAATCAGCCTCAATAGTTGTCTTGATGAGTGCATCATAATGTCCATCAAAAGCCTTGTAGACACCAGCACCACCAGCAATATAGAGGTCCTTATCTTGCTGTTCGAACCAAGCCAGAGCTTCCTCAACACTCGTAACAGTCGTCACATCCTCACAGTTGAATTCCTTGTCTCTTGTCAAAATCAAGGTTTCACGTCCTGGTAGGCAACGACGGTTCATGCCATCAAAGGTCACACGTCCCATGAGAATTGCTGAGCCCATGGTCGTTTTCTTGAAATGTGCCAGTTCAGCAGGCAAGTGCCAAGGCATGGTGTGATTCTTCCCAATAACATGGTTATGAGCTTCCGCCCAAATAGCAATGAGTTGTTTAGACACAGTATTTCCTTTTCTTTTTAAGTTTACAATCCATTCTAACAAAAAAAGAGAAAAAGAGCTTGGAAAAAACTTTGCCAGCTCTTTATGGGCTTAAATCATAAGCATTTATTAAATTGCTAAGTCAAATTTGAGTTGAGGTTTAACAGGCTCATAGTCAACCAATTCAAAATCTTCTGGTTTGATATCAAAGAAATTCGTTCCATCAGGAACATTGAGGACCAAGCGTGGTTGGCAATCAGAGGGCTGACGTTTGAGCAGTTCTTCGGCTTGCTCAAATTGATTGTCATAAATATGGAGGTTGTTGATAAAATAAAAGAATTTACCAACTTTCCAACCAAAGTGCTTGGCAATCATCATCTGAAGGGCCACATACTGCATGGCATTAATATGATGAGCCACCAACATATCGTTAGAGCGTTGCGTCAAAGTAGCATCCAAATAAATGTCCTCACCCACACGACGAACATCAAACATGGTTTGGAAGGCACAAGGCTGAAGTCCTGCTGTCTCCTCGAAGGCCTCGTAATCCCAAAGGGAGATGACATTACGGCGATTCCACGGATTAGCCTCCAACTGAGCCAACAAACGGTTAATAATATCGTGCTTCTTAACGACTGCCCCATAACGCTGACCAATCGAACGCTTGTCCCCATTATTGGCAGGTACGCCTTCAACTTCCCAGTCATTCCAATAATGCACATTATACTTGTCTTCAAGGACATCTAGGCTATTTGACTGGTCTTGGTAAATCCAAAGCACTTCTTTGATAGCAGATTTGATAGCAATAGGACGAAGAGTGGTAATAGGAAACTCTCCCTTGCTCAAATCATATTCTGCAAAAGACCCGGTGATGTATTTGGAATTGGCTGTTGTGCCATCCTTGTATTTAGGACGTGCTTGCTCCGACCAAACACCCTCTTCCATGATTTTAGTGATATTTTCTTTAAATATAGTGTCTGCTTTTGTCATGATTTTCCTCTTTATTCAATTGAAAACAAAGTATTTTTTGAGACTTTCCTTAAATGATTGCGGACGTCTGCGAAGTTCCAAGACAAATTTTTGAGTCCAAAGTCTCAAAAATCCAATTATCATTTCAATTTTACCTTATTCTAGTGCAAATGAGAACTAAAAGCTACGGCAATACCAAAAGTAAGTCTTGTGAAATCCTCTAGTTCCTATCGAAACAGAAGATATAACTAACTATCAAAGTTTTTTCAAGGCGAAAGCGCTCTTTTATGGTAAAATCACTATAGATTAGTATTCTCTGGATACTCTACAATGAAGAAAAAAAAGGAAACATCATATGTCTATTGGAATTGATAAGATTGGTTTTGCGACCAGTCAATATGTTCTAAACATGGCTGATCTCGCTCTTGCCCGTGGGGCGGAGCCTGAAAAATTCAGCAAAGGTCTGATGCTTGATGCAACCAGTATTACGCCGATTACAGAAGATATTGTGACACTTGCCTCTGATGCGGCGGCTGATATTTTAAATGACGATGACAAGCAAGCTATCGATATGGTCATCGTGGCTACTGAGTCTTCCATCGACCAGTCCAAGGCTGCGGCTGTCTATGTTCACAGTCTTTTGGGGATTCAACCTTTTGCCCGTTCTTTTGAAATGAAGGAAGCTTGCTATGCTGCAACTGCTGGACTTAACTATGCTAAATTGCACGTGGCAGCCCACCCAGAGAGCAAAGTTCTAGTTATCGCTAGTGATATTGCCCGCTATGGTGTCGAATCTTCTGGTGAGTCAACCCAGGGAGCTGGTGCTGTAGCTATGCTAGTCAGTCAGAATCCACGTATTTTGGAGCTTACAGATGACAACGTGGCACAAACTCGTGATGTCATGGACTTCTGGCGTCCAAACTACAGTTCAACGCCTTATGTTCAAGGCATCTATTCAACCAAGCAGTACCTGGACAGTTTGAAGACAACTTGGGCAGCTTACCAAGAGCGTCATCAGGCTGACTTTGCTGATTTTGCAGCTTTTTGTCTCCACCTTCCTTATCCTAAGTTAGCTCTTAAGGGACTTAATAAAATCATTCCAAAAGATTTGAATCCCGAGAATAAAGAGCGTTTAACAAACAACTTTGATGCTTCAATTACCTATAGCCGTCAAATTGGAAATATCTATACAGGGTCACTCTACCTTGGGCTCCTTTCTTTGCTTGAACAGTCGCAAGACCTTAAAGCAGGAGATAAGATTGGCTTCTTCTCTTATGGTTCTGGAGCTGTCTCCGAAATTTTCTCAGGACGTCTGGTTGAGGGCTACAAAGACCTGCTTCGTTCAGACCGTCTAGATACCTTTGCCAAACGTCACCCCTTGAGCGTTGCTGATTATGAAAAACTTTTCTACGAAGAGGCGCAGTTGGATGACACTGGCTCTACTCAATTCACTGATTACCAAACCGGAGCTTTCCGTTTAACTGAAATCTCTGAACACCAACGTATCTATAAAGGAAATTAATATGACTAAACTCTCTTGGACTGGTTTTTCCAAGAAGACACCGCAAGAACGTAAAGAGCATTTGAAAAAGAATGCTCTTTTGTCTCAGGAAAATCAAAATCTTCTGGATAAGGACCAACAACTTACCCTTGAAACAGCCAATCAAATGGCTGAAAATGTTATTGGTCGATTTACACTTCCCTTTGCCGTTTGCCCAGATGTATTGGTAGACGGTATAACCTACCAGGTTCCTATGGTTACTGAGGAGCCTTCTGTTGTCGCCGCTGCTTCCTATGCTAGCAAGCTCATTAAACGCTCTGGCGGTTTCACGACTACGATTCATAATCGTCAAATGATTGGCCAAGTTGCCCTTTTTGACGTTCCTGATAAAGCCACTGCTTCAAGTAAAATTCAAGCAGCCAATCAGGACCTCATAGAGATTGCCAAAGAGGCTCATCCTTCTATTGTTAAGCGTGGGGGTGGCCCTCGCAGGCTCTGGACTGAGGCTAAGGGAGACTTCCTCATTGTCTATCTAGCCGTTGATACCCAAGAAGCCATGGGAGCCAATATGGTCAACACCATGATGGAAGCACTGGTGCCAGAACTGGAAAATCTCTCAGAAGGTCAAAGTCTCATGGCCATTCTCTCAAATCTTGCCACCGAGAGTCTAGTGACAGCAACTTGTCGTCTTAGCACACGCTTCCTCAGTCGTAACAAGGAAGACGCTCATGATTTTGCTAAGAAAATGGAGATGGCTAGCCAGTTGGCCCAGGTGGACCCTTACCGAGCAGCTACCCATAACAAGGGAATTTTGAATGGTATCGATGCCCTAGTTATTGCGACTGGCAATGATTGGCGAGCAGTTGAGGCTGGTAGCCATGCCTATGCTAGCAAGGATGGTAGCTACCGTGGCCTGTCCACATGGACTTATGACCAGAAGGCTAAAGAATTGGTGGGAGAATTAACCCTCCCCATGCCAATTGCAACCCGTGGAGGTTCTATCGGACTTAACCCTAGTGTTTCTATCGCCCATGACTTACTTAACCATCCAGATGCCAAAACCCTAGCTAGTATCATCGTTTCTCTTGGTTTGGCACAAAATCTGGCTGCTCTCAAAGCTCTGACTTCAACAGGTATCCAAGCAGGACATATGAAACTTCAGGCCAAATCTCTAGCCCTACTAGCCGGTGCTAGCCCTGAAGAGATGCCTCACGTTTTGGCTGAACTTCTCAAGGCCAAACATATGAATCAAGAAACTGCACAAGCAATTTTGGAGAAACTTAGAACCCCATAAGAAGTGATTCAAAAGCATAAAAAAATCACTCTGCCTTATCACATAAAAAATAAAGATGTTGGAAATATTATCTCAACATCTTTTTCATTTCTCGTAAGTTCTGACTTGACTTGAATTTCTATAATGTTATAATCTAGTTATGAAAACTAGATAAAGAGGTTTTTATAATTTGACAACACAACAATACCCTCTCTGGGAAGAATTACCAGAGATTGAACTCTATTTGGATCAGGTTTTGCTCTATGTCAATCAGGTCACCCAAAGTACTTTAGGACCAAACGACAAGGGGCTAACCGCCTCTATGGTCAATAATTATGTCAAACATGGCCATGTCGCAAAACCCATCAAGAAAAAATATAATGCTGCTCAGGTAGCTAGACTTATTGTCATCACTAGTCTGAAGACCGTCTTTGAGATTTCTGAGATTGCTAAAACCTTGGAAATCCTACGTACAGATGCTGATAGTCAAAAGAGTTACTACAATGACTTTGTAGCCTGTATGAATGGTCAGTTTCCCCAAGAGGCTCCGCAAGTCATACTCTCAGCCTGTCAGACGCTTCAATGCTACCGAGCTACACATCAACTTTTGAACGACCTTGAAGGAGAAAACAATGTCTAATACTGCTACTTTTAATACTTCTCCCAACCTCAAACTCAGTAAAAAACTTAGCTTTGGTGAGGAAGTGGCTAACAGCGTGACTCACGCCGTCGGAGCTATGGCCATGCTGGTCTTATTGCCAATTACTGCTGTTCATGCCAACAACGGCTACGGCATGATTGCTGCCGTCGGGATGTCCGTTTTTGTCATCAGTCTCTTCCTCATGTTTTTGAGTTCAGCCATCTATCATGCTATGGATTATAACTCACCCCACAAGATGGTTCTAAGAATTATTGACCACAGCATGATTTATATCGCCATTGCTGGAAGCTACACCCCTGTTGCCCTCTCACTGGTTGGCGGATGGCTAGGCTACAGCATCATCCTCCTCCAATGGGGAACAACAATTTTTGGTATTCTCTACAAAATCTTTGCTAAAAAAATCAATGAAAAATTCTCCCTCTTCCTCTATCTGATGATGGGATGGTTGGTTATCTTCATTATTCCAGCTATCGTCACTAAGACAGGACCTGCCTTTTGGGGACTCATGCTTGCTGGAGGATTGTCATACACGGTTGGTGCAGCTTTCTACGCTAAGAAAAAACCATACTTCCACATGATTTGGCACCTCTTCATCATGCTGGCTTCAGCTCTCCAATATATGGGTATTGTCTACTTTATGCTTCCTTAAAGCCAATACTAGACATCAAGGTGTTATGGTATAATAAGGAAGTACGGAGGTAAATCATATGAAAAAAGAACTCAGAAGAGATCCAAACAACAAAATTATTGCCGGTGTTTGTTCTGGTATCGCTAAATATCTTGACATTGACCCTGTCATTATTCGCCTTATTTGGGCTGCAGCGATCTTCTTATTTGGAACAGGTTTTCTTTTCTACATCATTTGCTGGATTATTATCCCAGAAGAAAGCAAGTGGTAAGCTATAATTGAATATACAAAAAAGTGATACAGACCTAAATTTCTTACCATTTAGGTCCATATCACTTTCTTTTTTTATTTTCTCAAGCGGAAAATCAAATAGCTGACGTTAACTAGGAGTAAAACACTCCAAAGAATAAGGAAAGGAATATTTCCTCGGACAGCATTGTGCCAAATACCTAGGGCGTATAAGGCCATAAATACTAGTGATCCTAGAACCGCTGTCCCTTTATTGTTTTGTGGTTGTTTAGACATATGAAGCTCCTTTGTTTGCTTTTTCTGAACTGGTTTAAAGCCATAAACCATGGCGAGAAAAAGTCTGGCTTGACGTTTGACATCATTAGCCAAAGATCTGTGTGACTGGGCATAGATATCATTTGGATTGTAAAAAGACTTGTCAAAATGCTCAGGCTCTTTTCGGCCCCACTTCTTCCTCAATTTGTTTGGTGATCGAAAGCCCTTGGTCATCCGATTACGAAAGGCAGGATCATGTGGTTGAACCGGCTCCACATCCAGTTGCCAGTGGCGTTTGAAATTGCCATAGTTGAAACTAGCACCATTAACCACTCCACTCTCAGTCACCTGCTCCGCATCGACCTCATTGAGAAAATTTCCCTGACTATCTAGAATAAACTCTACACGATTATATAGGAGAATCTTGAGATTAACACTAGGAATCCCATCTGGATAAATCCCCTTGCCATCACAGAAAGAAATCTTTTGGTGCAGGCGCCCCTGATCAAACATGGTGAAAGGTTTCCATCTGAGATAGACAGCTAAAGCTTCTTTGTCTGTCATCCCTGTTTTTTTATAATGTGTCCTCACATACTGGGCCTGTTGACTCGAAATCAGGTAACGTAGCTGATGAATTTGGCGCTCTACAAGGCCTTCCTGAGACAAGCTATCACCAGGAAAAGCCAAATCTACCAACCTGGCAACATCCTTCCAGAAAGCATCATGAGGCGCCAAGTCAGGGTCAAAATAGGATAATAAACGCTGAGTTTCCTCTATCTCCCCAGATAGATCCTCTGGCATCTCTATATAAGCAAGCAATAACTTCAGCACCTGCAGTGGCTGGTATTCCTTTTTCCATTCCTTCCATAAGCTAGAAAAGGCTTTTGAGCCTATAAGCATCTCATCTCTCCTCAATAACATAAGTTAGTTTAATCAGTGGTCCCCTTTATGAAGTCCTCTATCTTAGCAACTACCTCTTTGGTGCGATAGTGATAAAGATAATGTGGGGCATCATAAAAAGTCAGTTCGATATTTTTCTGGTCCTTTGCAAATCTGGTCGCATAATTTCGCCACTCCTCCTTGCTAAAACTCGTGCCTTCTCCATTAGAAACCAAAAGTAAGGTAGAGATTTGTGAATTTATCTTAGCATCAACCTTTTTAGCATTTCCCTTAACAGATAGGCTCTCATTTAACATAGCTTGTGACAGTATTTGACGATAAGCTATTCGTTGATAGAGGCGCCGATCACTACTACTTAGATTTTCATTAGGCACATATAAGCGACTCGGTATATACCTTAAAAGACCTAATTGACTTCCCAAACGAGCCATACGTAAAATCTGGGAATGCATTCTCAATTGCGAATAACTCTCTGGTAGAGCCCAATCTAAGCCGATGATTGCCTGTATTTCACTTGGATATTTTTCTTGCCACAAAAGCGTTTCTAAGGAGGCCATCGAATGAGAAAGGATAATATAAGGACCTGATACATGAGCCTTGGCTAAGGCTTGACGTGTCTCAGAAAGAACCTCAGACACATCTCTGGACTTAGAGGTGTCCTCACTATAACCATAGCCAGCTCTCTCTACAACGACTATCTTATACTGCTTAGAAAGCCCATCATACAAGTCTTTAAAATCTAGAATGGGAGAGGCCGTTCCAGCACCAGATAGAAAAACTAAGGTTTGTGGACCATTTCCCTTCACAAAGACGCTCATGTCATGGCCATTAACAGACACCATTTGCCCCATAGGGTTGAGAGAGGCCTTTTCTCTTTGCAAGGCTAATCTATGATAGATAAAGCTAGCCAGTAACAAGACTAGAACTGCTCCCATCAGAAATAAAAGTCTTTTCATAAAAACATGCATGGTTTATCCTACTAAAAAGTCAGTTAGCTTAGCTAACCGACCCTTTTTTTATTCGGCATCTGGGCGTGATTTGCGAGCGATATCAGCAAGGATATTTTCTACAAATTCTGACACAGCTTCTGTATGTGTTTGTTTTTGTCCATAACGACGAACGTTAACAGTTCCGTCTTCCATTTCCTTATCACCAACAATCAATTGATAAGGGATTTTTTGTGTTTGAGACGCACGAATCTTGTATTGCATTTTCTCGTTACGTTCATCCACTTCAACACGGATACCACGGTCACGAAGTTGTTTAGCAACTTCCCAAGCATAATCTGTGTGGGCTTCATTTGAAACTGGGATAACAGTTACTTGTTGAGGTGCCAACCAAGTTGGGAAGGCTCCTTTATAGTTTTCAATAAGAATAGCTGTAAAGCGTTCCATTGTTGAGATAACCCCACGGTGAATCATAACTGGACGGTGTTCTTCTCCATCAGCTCCGATGTATTTAAGGTCAAAACGTTCTGGAAGCAAGAAGTCCAATTGGATTGTAGACAGTGTTTCTTCATTACCAAGGGCAGTCTTCACTTGGATATCAAGTTTTGGACCGTAGAAGGCAGCTTCACCTTCTGCTTCAAAGTAGTCAAGTTCCATGTCATCCATGGCTGATTTCAACATGCTTTGAGCATTTTCCCACATTTCGTCATTGTCAAAGTATTTGTGAGTATCTTTAGGGTCACGGTATGACAAACGGAAACGATAGTCAGTCAAGTTGAAATCTTCGTAAACATCGATAATCAATTGAAGCGTACGTTGGAACTCATCTTTGATTTGTTCAGGTGTTACGAAAGTATGACCATCATTAAGTGACATTTCACGTACACGTTGAAGTCCTGTAAGGGCACCAGATTTTTCATAACGGTGCATCATACCAATTTCAGCGATACGGATAGGCAATTCACGGTAAGAGTGCACATGGTGTTTGTAAACTTCGATGTGGTGAGGACAGTTCATTGGACGAAGGACAAAGGCTTCACCATCTCCCATATCCATTGTTGGGAACATATCTTCACGGTAATGATCCCAGTGACCTGAAGTTTTATAAAGTTCAACTGAGGCAATTGGTGGAGTGTAGACGTGTTGGTAGCCTGCTGCTACTTCCTTGTCCACGATGTAGCGTTCCAAGACACGACGAATTGTCGCACCGTTTGGCAACCAGAATGGAAGACCTTGACCAACCTCTTGAGAAATCATGAACAAATCAAGTTCTTTACCAAGTTTACGGTGGTCACGTTCTTTAGCTTCTTCAAGGCGTTTAAGGTAAGCCTTGAGATCTTTTTTATCGAACCAAGCTGTACCATAAATACGTTGCATCATAGCATTATCGCTATTTCCACGCCAGTAGGCACCTGCAACATTCAAAAGGTGGAAAACTTGGATACGACCAGTTGATGGCACGTGTGGGCCACGGCAAAGGTCAACGTATTCACCTTGACGGTAGATAGTCAAACCACCTTCGTCTTCTGAGTGTTCTTCAATCAATTCCAATTTATATGGGTCATTTTTGAAGATTTCACGCGCCTCGTCTTTTGTCACTTCTTCACGGATTGATGGGAAGTTTTCTTTAACGATTTTCTTCATTTCTTCTTCGATACGAGGAAGATCTTCGTTAGAAATTTGACCAGCTTGGTTGTCTGTATCGTAGTAGAAACCATCTTCGATAGCTGGACCAACACCTAAGTGGATGTCTGGGAAGAGGCGACGAGCTGCTTGTGCAAACAAGTGAGCCGCTGAGTGACGCAAAATTGGAAGGGCATCTTCGTGATCAGGTGTCACGATTTCGATGCTTCCATCTTCAGTGATAGCACGTGTAGTATCAATCAATTTACCGTTGAATTTACCAGCAAGAGCTTTCTTAGCCAAAGAGTTGCTGATAGATTGTGCAATTTCAAAAGTTGTAACGCCAGATTCGAATTCACGAACAGCGCCATCTGGGAAAGTAATGTTAATCATAATTAAGATGTCAGAGCCCTAAAGGATGAGCCCTTTCGTCCTTTCTATTTAATGTTTTTGTTGTAATAATTTGTTTCTAGGATGCTTTGCAATTCTGTCTTATGCCAACCAGCACCAATCATCATCTTGTTGATATTAAATTCTAACTCCCTACCATCAGTTAGAATGAAGCAAAGTTTGTAACCAATAAACAAACGTTTCTTAAACTGATATGACTTAATCATCTCTTCAGGCAGTGTAGCGATAATCTCCCCTAATTTTCCTAAAGGTGTAATAGAAATAATGAAAATCTCTGTTTCTGTAAAAACAATTAGGAAATAGGCATTGGCTGTTCCACCAAGTCTTTGGGTAGCATAGATAGCGTGCATAGTCTCAGCAAGACTAGCATCCACACCGTGGTCAATCAAGTAGGCCTTGATAGCTTCATATTTGAACCCCATAAATTCTCCTTCAACTAAAAAGATAGTGCCACTTCATTCTAAACAGTCCTTTTTGTAATCAATAGAGAGAATATTTAGTCCCAAAGAAAAGCTTTTCTATCTATACTAGACATTCTAAAAATTTCAAAGTATCCCGAACAACATAAAAAGCGACATCCTCAAAAGGACGTCGCAACGTGGTTCCACCTTAGTTCGTGTACGACAAAAAATGCGTCTGTCCTACACCTCTGATTGGCTCTAACGTGGCCACCGTTTTATGTTTGCATAAAAAGTTAATCGAGTAGTCCCAATCATGTCCTCTGCGTGATTCCCAGCGACACACGCTCTCTAAAAGATTTCCCATGACTGATATGTCTCTATGCGTTATTATAGCATGAAACTGTAATTTTTCAAGCTAATTATCTCTTTTATTAATCAATTCTAAGATTTTATCTGACTAGGAAAATCTGATAGCTTTCCTAATCCAAAAGTTTCGTGATATTTTTGATTTTCTTGACCTGTTTAGCAGAGCCTTTGATGATACGAACAGAGCCGTTAACAGGCAAGGCAATGGCCTTGGTTGGCAAGTAAGTCACCATACGCGTCAAGCGCTTCATGGTACTATCTTCACCATTCAAATCATTGTGGAAATCCTTAGAAATCGTGAGGTCCAAGTAATACTCATAGACACGTTTTCCAAAGTTTTCGGCAGAAATTTCATAGAGCTTGTCGGCCCACTTAGTCTCGTCTTTTTCTGGCGTTGCAATGGCTGCTTCCAAAATGGCCCCAGCTAAATCATTATCATGATAATAAAGTATTCCAAACATCTGGTCCGTAATCACATTATCCAAATAAGGATTTCCATGAGCAATAATCGGAGTACCGCTAGCCAAGGATTCCAGATAGGTCAAGCCCTGAGTCTCACTGGTTGATGCCGAGATGAAGAAATCAGCAGCCTTATAGTAAAGAGCTGTTTCGCCAGGTGCAATCATACCTGTGAAAACCACCTTATCCAGAATACCAAGTTTCTTGGCTTGGGACTTCAGGTCTGGTAGGTAAGGGCCATCGCCAGCAACAACTAACCGAACCTTATCGTCTTCCTCTAAAACCGAAGGTAGAGCCGCCAGAACTGCTTGGATATTTTTCTCATAAGAGACACGAGACAAGCTCAACAACATGGTTTCATCCGAAGCAATACAAAGCTTGGCTCTCAAGTCCGCCACATCTTCTTCGGTAATCTCTGGACGCTGGAATTTTTCAAGTTCAATGCCTGTTGGAATGACCCGTTTTTCAGCAGCAATCTTGTACTTGAGTAAAAGGTCATAAACAATCTCGCTCGGACAGATAACCCCATCCAGATCGCTCATAAAGCCACGAACAATGTACTTAACCATACTTGGACGGATGACCATACCTTTGGCAATATAGCGGACATAGTCTTCATACTGGGTATGATAGGTGTGCACAACAGGAATCCTAAGTTCACGCGCAATGGCAATTCCTAGAAGCCCCAAGGAGAACTCTGTCTGCGTGTGAATAATATCAAGCTTGTACTGTTTTGCAATCTCTAGAGCCTTAGAAAAGCCACGATAAGCCACTCGGCGATCCTTAAAAGCAAAGAAAGGCACACTGGGAATACGGACAATCTGCCAGTCTTCATAGCGGTCAACATCTCTATCAGTCGTGGTAAAGATAAAGACTGTATGCCCCATTTTTTCCAACTGCGTTTTCAGTGTGCGAATACTGGTCGCAACACCTGATACCTGTGGAAAATAGGTATCTGTAAACAATCCGATACGCATTTAAATCTCCAATACTTCTTTGTAGGCTTCAACAAGTTTCTGAGCCACATCATCAATCGAGCGACTTTCCGCAACCTTGTAACCTTCTTCACGTTTGTCCACTTTACCATCGATAATATCTTGTAAGGCTACTACAAATTCATCCACGTTATGCCCGAATGAAGCAGATTTGTCATCAACCCAGCCCTCATAAACAGGAATATCACGCAAAACCACATGTTGGTGACTGGCAAAGGCCTCTAGCACTACGATTCCTTCGGTTTCCTCATAGGACGGGAAAAAAAAGGCATTAGAACCACTCATAGCTCCCTGGAAGACAGCTCCCTTGAAGTAACCTGGGAAGCTGACATTATCAGGATGCTTACCATTGACAATGTCTCGAATTTTCTTAGGAATCAGCCATTTGCTGATACTACCTAACCAAATGAAACGAACATGGGGCATCTTTTCGGCAACCTTGACGAAATCTTCAATTCCCTTGCGTTGGAAATAAAGACCCGCACAAATCACCACTGGCTGTCCTTCCTTAATACCAAAGTATTCTCGGAAAACTTCTTCCTTACGTGGATCCTTACCGTATTTTTTCAAATCAATCCCATTTGAAACAGCAATAATCGGTGTGGTAACTCCGTAAGACTGAATCAATTTTTTGGAATACTCAGATGGTGTAATCACGTAATCAGCCTTTTGATACATGTGGGCCAAATATTTCCCAAAAAGTGGGGCCAAAAGGTTAGAACCGATGAATGAATTCTCAAAGTCTTCACGTGTCGAATGACCATGCATGATGACCTTCTTGCCACGGCGTTTTGCAGCATGCAACAACATCAAGCTACGTGGACCATAAGTATTAATATGAACGACATCGTAATCACCCAAGATGTCCGTCGTATAGGGAATCCCCGCCAAGTCCAAGGCATGCATCTGATGGTGGAGAGCCCGTCCGATTCCTGATTTTTCAAGAACCGATTTTCCTTCAAGATAAAGTAGAACCTTCATACTCCTCATTATAGCTTAATTTAGTAGAAATTTCATCCTGCAGTTGGCTTTATCTTGATTTCTCATTTAATGAGATAGGCATTCCAACACTAAAAAAGATCGAGCATTCTCGATCTTTTAGGTCATCATCTTAAACGTCTTTACGGCGACGATGGCTATATGCTACACCCATGACTGCTGCCATTTCTGCTGCCACACCGAGGGCAAGCAAGGCAGTATCGTTAGCTTGACCAGTCTCTGGAAGTTGAGGTCCTGATTTCTCAGAGGATTGAACTGGCTTAGCTGGTTTTGGCGTCACTGGTGGAGTAGGCGGTGTTGGTGGTGTCGGCGGAACCACTGGTGGTTTAGGTGGGACACTTGGTGGTGTCGGTGGTGTTGGCGGCGTAGGAGGTTTTGGAGGAATGTAACTATTGTTAAATTCTGTATCCAAAGGAAGGAGAACTGCTGCTACAAGCAGATTTTCCTTTTCACCCACAGTCTTGGTAACAGTCACCTGGAATTTAGCTACCATGTTATCATAAACCACATCGGCTTCATTGCCCTTGACTTCTTCAACAGTGTAGTAGTAAACACCTGGTTTGTCATAGACAATGTTTTCAAAACTAATGTTTCCTTGTGCATTATTGGTCACTGTTTGGATAACATTACCCTTGTCGTCCTTAAGAACGAAGCTAAATTCACCATCTTTGAGGTTACGGCCCGTAAGAACCTTGGTCAATTCGAATTTGGCCTTGGCTGGTTGCACTTCTTTAACATAGTTATTAAAGACAGTGTCTTTTGGATTAGCGACCGTTGATACCAAAGCATCGCCATCTCGGGTCACTGTAATCCAGACAGTCGCTTTCATACCATCATAGACGATATCTTCGTTCGTTCCCTTAACTTCTTCAACAGTATAAGTGTAAGTTCCTGCCTTATCAAAGTGAAGTTCACTAAATGCAACACGACCATCAGCTGTATTTCCAACAGTTTCGACAATATGGCCTGCACTATCTTTGAGGACAAATTGGAACTCATTAGCAGTCAAAGTTTGGTTAACACCTGCCTTAGTCAATTCCTTACTGAACTGAATAGCAGCTTTAGCTGGAGTCACAAACTTGTTGTTAAAGATGGTGTCTTTTGGATTAACTACGGTTGAAACAAGAGCATCACCATCACGTGTTACCGTGATAGAAACAGCAGCTTTCATCGTATCATAGACAATTGCATCATCCTTACCTGCAAGTTCTTCAACAGTGTAGTTGTAGGTACCAACCTTGTTAAAGGTCAACTCACTAAAGGCAACCTGACCGTCAGCTGTATTTCCAACAGTCTCAAGGACTTTTCCAAAACGGTCTTTAAGGACAAATTGGAATTGATCTGCTTTTAGATCTTGCTTAACACCTGCCTTGGTTAATTCCTTACCAAATGCAATTTTGGCCTTAGCTGGTGTTACCAATTTATTGTTAAAGATAACGTCATCTGGATAAACCACTTTGGCCACTAATTTTTCTCGGCCATCTGTGGTTTCTCTAGCTACTTGGACAGTCACATCAGCTTGGAGCTTATCATAAACGACGTCACTATCATTACCAGGAACTTCTGTCACACGATAGTGGTAAGTACCTGGTTGGTTAAGTACAAGATTTGAGAAGACAATTTTACCAGAGGCATCATTGGTTGTTTCACCAAGATCAACCATCTTATTATCTGTCATATCAACCAATTTGAAGGTAAATTCCTTATCTTTCAAGGCTCTACCTGCCAACTCTTTGGCTAATTCAAGATTGAAATGTACCTCTTGTTCACCACCTGCATTTCCACGACCTCCAACTAAACGTACTTCAGAAGTATATGTTTTTGACTCAACATCTGCATGAAGGTCAACTTTATTCGTAGGATTATTAGAATCTGATGCTGGGTTGGTCAATCGTGTCTGATACCAAACATAAACCATACGGTCCAAACGACCAAGATTTAACTCAAATTTAGTATCGTCATGAGAGAAACTCTTAATCAATTCCATAGCTGAACCCTTATCAACCCATGGCTCAGCAGAATCAATGTAACGTAACTCTAAAGAATTATCAACAAATCTTTGATTATCAGACCAAGTATCGATCAATTGAAGATTATTCAAGACACGTCTTGCGTAATTAAGACGCATTCCCCAGTTAATTAGGGTTGGATCATTCTTGTCCTGACTACCCCATTTAGCAATGACTTCGTCACTAGGAATAGGATTTGCAGAACCAACTGTCACATTAACGACATGACCATTGAAATTGAGGTGCAATTTTTCGCCACCTTTGAGAGCTTCAGAATAAAGCGTATCTAACTCTAAATTCATATATTTCCCAATAGGGTGATCTTCGAAATAATGATTAAATGTGGTTACAACACTGTTATTCTTAGGATCTACCTGAGCAATACCAACAACTTCGTTATTAGGGTTGTAAACATTAACACTATAGCTTGTCTTAAATTGCAATTCACTTGGAAGAGTGAAGATAACTTTGTCACCTGAATTAATAGCTATATCGTTAGGGAATGAAATATCATGATAAACAACCTTACTTCTTGAGTAAATACTATTTCCGTCTGGAAATTGAAGCTCAACGTTAGGGTTTTGAACATGAATTTCAGTTCCTGTCTTAGTCACCTTAACATCCGCTGGAATTGGACGGCTTAGATTGGTAATCTTAAGTCCAAAATTACCAGATGAAGTAGAACTACTATTACTTGCCGCTGCAAGTTCGCTAGCACTAGCTTCTCGTGTTTCACTACCAGTTACAGGTTTCTCACTAAGAGCTTCATTAGTCTTATCTTGTGATGAACTCGTTTGTTCAGAGCTTGCAACCGTTTGCTCTTGAAGCACAACTTCACTAGAAATAGCAGTTACTGAGATAGCACTTGTACTTTCTGCCTGTACGGTAGGTTCAGCTGTCACTTCTTTACTTGAGACGCTAGCGCTTGTCCTTTGGCCCCCACCATCAGACTCGCTAGCTTCCTCAAGTACACTCGTCGCTAGTTGGCCTTTAGGCTCTTCAGCTTGTTCTGCATTAGCGGTACTTACACCAAAAACTGCAGACGAAAGTAAGATCGAAGCAATACCCACCGTAAACTTACGGATGGAGAAACGCTGCCTCGAATCACCGAATCGGTTATTCATGATTCTATCCTCCCATTATTACAAATCTTAACATTTTTGTAACCCTTTTCATTCTGAATTATACACTATTTTCAGAACTTTGCAAGATAATTATTTACCCCTTTGGAGGTTTTGTAAAGATTTCTAAGATATCAATAGATAGTGAAATTTTTAAACCCTTATATTATAAGCTTTCTTTCGGAGTCTCTCTTTTAATATTGTTTTCCTTTCTCATTTTATTGCCATAATTTTAATTCAAATTTTGTCTAAAAAATACTAAAATTCAGATTTTCTCTTTGAAAAATGAGAAGATTATCTTGTCTAAAGGAAGAAAAAAACTGCCATTCTTAAAGGAATAACAGTCGTCTTTAAATTTATTAAGAAATTGAGCATAAACACTCATTTAAAGTATTTTAGGCAAGCTCTTTGAGAAACTCCACTAAGATAGCAGCTGATTGTTTTCCCGCCTGAATAATGAATTCGTCAAAAGTAATATTAGCGTCATGGGCTGCTGTATCACTCATAGCACGAACAACGATGAAAGGTTTCTTGACACTGTGTGCAGCTTGAGCAATGGCTGCTCCTTCCATTTCCACGGCTAAGACTTCTGGAAAGTGCCCTTTAATAGCATCAATCTTATCCTGACCTGCAATAAAGCTATCACCAGTCGCAATAAGACCAATTTTAGAGTCGATAGAGGCTTGAGCCAAAACCTTTTCAAAAGTCTCTACAAAGGTAGAGTCACTTTCAAAGTAGAGTGGTTGCATAGACATTTGCCCATAGTCATAGCCAAATGCTGTCAAGTCAACATCGTGATAGGCCAATTTTGATGCCACAACGACATCTCCAATTTTAAGTCCAGGTGCTACTGCTCCTGCAGAACCAGTGTTAATGAGGGCATCAACGCCAAAGTGGTCTGCCAAAACAGCCACAGACATGGCTGACATAACCTTACCAACACCTGATTGCACCAAAACGACGTCGTGTTTTCCCAAGCGTCCTGTGTAGTAGGTATTGCCAAGAACAGTTTCTTCAACCTTATTTTCCAATTGCTCCACTAGAAGCACTAACTCCTGCTCCATGGCAGCGATAATTCCAATTTTCATATAGTTCCTTTTCAGCTTGTAATCTTGTCTGAATCAGTAGACAGAGCTATCTGACTCATAGACTTATTAGAAATAAAAGACAGCAATGAAGAGAATAATCAAGAGGACGACAACCCAAAAGAGGATGCGATTAAGTTTGTGTTGAAATTGATTGCGTTTAGCATTCTCAATCCGACGGCTCTTGTAAGCAGAGGGCTGATAATTAGCTTCATAGTCCTCATCATAGAACTCTTGATCATAGTCCTCATAATAAGGATGTTCCTCTAAATCGATTTCCCCACGCTTAGCCTGCTCAATGACATCGTCAGTCAAAAGTGGCTTACTCATAACTTATTTTCCTCCAAAATGAAGTGCATAGTATTGGAGAGCGATGATGGTTTTAGCATCTTGAATAGCCCCCGAAGCTACAAGTTCCATACACTCCTCATAAGTCAACTCATAGATTTCAAGAAACTCATCTTCGTCAAGTGGGCGTGGATTTTCAACAGGCTTTAGGTTTGTAGCCACATAGAGCTTGATTTTTTCATTACAGAAACCAATGGCTGTGTAAAACTCATAAATCAATTCGAGATCACCCTTATACTGAGTCTCCTCTTCAAGTTCACGCGCTGCTGCAGCCATTTCATCGCCAGCTTCACCGACTTCCAGTTTACCCGCAGGAATCTCGTAAGAAACCGCCTCAATAGCCTTGCGGTATTGTTTGACGATAATGATTTTTCCTTCTGGGGTAACCGCTAAAACAGCTACTGCTCCCTTGTGGAAGATGAGCTCACGACCAGCCGTCTTACCGTCTGGCAAGAGGACCTCGTCTACTGCAACTTCAAAAATATGTCCCTTAAATTTTGACTCACGTTTGAGTGTTTTTTCTTCAAACTCCATGACTTGACTCCTTTAATCTATGACCCCAATCTAAATCATCTCTCCAATAGAAGTAAGACTTAGATAGGCTTAAGCCTATTTTTGTTGGCTTGGGTGGTGAGGTTTCTTAATGGCATAGCCTTCTTTATTGACCTGACGGCCACGTCCAATGGCTACGCTGTCAGCTGGCACATTCTCTGTAATGGTTGAACCAGCCGCTGTGAGGGCGTTGTCCCCGATTTCAAGCGGTGCAATCAAGGTTGAATTGCTTCCGATAAAGACATTGTTAGCAATTTGGGTCTTGAATTTATGTTGACCATCATAGTTTACAGTGATTGTCCCTGCACCAAAGTTAACGTCAGAACCAACTTCCGCATTACCAATGTAGGTCAAGTGACCAGCCTTGGTATTTTCACCGATAGTAGAACCCTTAACCTCGACGAAGTTACCGATATGAACATCTTTTTTGAGGGTTGAATCTGGACGAACATGGGCAAATGGACCAACGGTAACACCTTTTTCAACCACTGAATGCTCAATCATAGAGTTAGTGATAACAGTATTGGCACCGATAGTTGAATCAACAATATAAGTCCCATTGGTAAGCACTGACTCTGCACCAATCTTAGTTTTACCTTTAAGTGTCACATTAGCTTCAATGACAACGTCTGGCTCAATTTCCACATCCACATCGATATAAGTGGCGTTTGGATTTTGGAAAGTAACACCATTAACCATGTGAGCTTGGTTGATGCGACGACGCATAACATCTTCTGCCGTAGCTAAGGCAACACGGTCGTTAACCCCGAGACTTTCTTCAAAGTCACGAAGAGTGAAGGCACCTACTTTTTCACCATTCTCACGGAAAATAGAAATAACATCAGTCAAATAGTATTCCCCTTGAGCGTTGTTAGTGTTGATATTTTTAAGTGCTTCGAAGAGGCGTTTATTATCAAAAACGTAAGTCCCTGTATTGATTTCTTTGACCTGTTGTTCGAACTCGTTGGCATCTTTTTGCTCAACAATCTTAGTCACTTCGCCATTTTCGTTACGGATAATACGACCATAACCAAACGGATTGTCCGCAGTTGCAGTCAAGATAGTGGCAACATTTTTGTGATTAACGTGGAAATCAATAAGGTTTTTAAGGCTTTCACCAGTAATCAAAGGCGTGTCACCAGCAATAACAAGCGTTTGACCTTCAAGTCCAGCCAACTCTTCTTCAGCCATCATTACTGCGTGACCAGTCCCCAACTGCTCAGTTTGCATAGTGAAGGCAGATTGACCATCCAAAACCTCACGAACAAGCTCAGCCTTATGACCAATAACAGTAACATTTTTAGCTGGTTCGATAGCTGAAACTGCACGGCAAACATGCTCAAGCATAGTGATGCCTGAAACCTTGTGCAATACTTTTGGAAGATCTGATTTCATGCGAGTTCCTTTACCCGCAGCAAGGATAATAGCGTAATTACTCATTTTCTTTTTCCCTCTTAATATTTTTTTGTGATGATTTCTTTCGTGACGGTCTTAGCCTTGAGCCCCAAATCTCAGGACCTCAACCTCCCACTGGGATAGCCTAAGAAAGAAAGTGGCCTTGGAAACACAGTCTCTTATTTCTTAGAAAACATGTCCTCAGAACTGTCATTCTAAAGGCCTCTGATTATCTATAATCGCCCTATTATACCATAAATGAAAAGGTTTTGGCAGAATGAAAGGTAATGAAAAAAGAGCTTATGCTCTTTTTCTAAGTATAGTTATCCTATAACCATTCTTTGTATTTCTTAATATAAATATGCTTCACAAAGGTAACACTAAGCATATACAAAGTAATGATGATAAACAAGAGAATGAAATAGAGACCGTTTAGATGGCTGAGTTTTAAGAAACCAGCCAATGGACTGTATGGAAGAGAAGTCACAAAGAAAGCAGCAAATAAGGTTGTCACAACAACTGATAGTGCTGGGTGACTTTGAATAAATGGTAGTTTTGGTGAACGTAACATGTGGATAACCATGGTTTGAGACCACATAGATTCGATAAACCAACCTGTTTGGAAAATAATGATAAAGGCTGCTACTTCTGGTGAACCATGAACATAGCCATGCCCCAAAATCATTGGCACAATGATGAAATAGAGCAAGATATATGTCAAAATATCAAATACGGACGAAATAGGTCCTATCCAAGCCATGAAACGCATGATTGATTTGGCTTCCCAGATATGTGGCTCTTTAAGAAATTCCTTGTCCACATTGTCAAATGGAAGGGCGATACAAGAGATATCATAGACAAGATTTAGGACAATCAAATGCACAGGTGCCATTGGTAGGAATGGTAAGAAAATGCTGGCAAAGAGGAGAGAAAAGATATTCCCGAAATTTGAAGAAACGGTCATCTTGATATATTTGGTCATATTAGCATAGACCTTCCGTCCTTCAACCAAACCTTTTTCCAAGACAATTAGATCCTTATCAAGCAAGATAACATCTGCAGTTTCTTTGGCGATATCAACAGCTGTATCCACAGAAATCCCCACATCTGACACCTTCATGGATGGGGCATCGTTGATACCATCACCCATATAGCCTACCTTATGCCCATTTTCCTTAAGGCTTAGGATAATTCGTGCCTTTTGGTCTGGGGATAACTTAGCAAAAACTGTTGTCGTTTCCACAGCCTTAGCCAAATCTTGATCTGACATGGTATCAAGATCACTTCCAAGTAGAATGTGCGTCACATCTAGACCAACTTTTTCACAGACAGCCTGTGTCACCTTATCATTGTCTCCAGTCAAAATTTTTGTGGTCACACCATATTCCGCCAAAGCCTTGATAGCAGGTGCTGCTGATGGTTTTGGTGGGTCAAGGAAGGCAAGATATCCCGTCAAAATCATATCACTTTCATCTTCGACACTAAAGACATCATTTTCATTAAGCTGTGATTTGTAGCTAACACCGAGAACACGCAAACCTTGTTCATTCAACTGTGCAACTTCCGCAAGGACTTCCTCACGAACATCGTCAGTCAATGGGATAATGTCTCCCTTGTATTCCACATAGTTAGAAACAGAGAGCATTTCTTCAAGGGCACCTTTTGTCACCATGCTAACAAATCCATCAGTGTCTTGAACAATGACACTCATGCGACGACGTTCAAAATCAAAAGGTAGCTCATCAATCTTGTGGAAGGTCTGGTCAAGGTCACGAACGATGTCATGTTTCTTAGCTTCTCTTTCAGTTCGGCTAATAATGGCACGGTCCATAAGATTTTTTAAGCCAGTTTGGAAATAAGAATTAAGATAGGCTCTCCGAAGTACTGATAGGTCAAGGTCACCATGGATATCAAGAGGGTACTCAAGAACGATTTCATCCTGAGTCAGGGTTCCTGTCTTATCCGTACAAAGGATATCGATAGCCCCTAGGTCTTGAATAGCATTAAGCTTTTTGATGACCACCTTTTCCTTGGCCATAATGATAGAACCCTTGGCAAGACTGGCTGTGATAATCATCGGCAACATTTCTGGGGTCAAACCGACTCCCACACTAAGGGCAAAGACGCCGGCTTCAAGCCAGTCCCCATCTGTTAAACCGTTAATCACAAAAACAACAGGAACCATAACCAACATGAGTCGAATCAAGAGCCAAGAAATGGAATTCATCTCACGTTCAAATGAAGTTGGTTCGTCATAAGTATTGATGGTCTGCTCAATTGCTCCCATCATGGTTTCATCACCAACAACTAAAACCAAGGCTGTTGCACGACCAGAGATAACATTAGTTCCCATGAAAGCAAGGCTCTCACTTTCAAGCAGGCTCTCTAGATTTTGACCATCTGCTTTAGCCAGACAAGCTTTTTCCACAGCATCGCTTTCACCTGTCAAGCCAGACTGTTGAACAAAGAAATCACGAGAATCTAGTAAGACCACATCAGCCGGAATCATATCTCCCGCACTTAGTTTGACCACATCTCCAACCACAATTTCATCAATTGGGATTTCTTGCTCACTACCATCTCGAAGTACTGTTGCTGTATTGACAATCATGCGAGACAAATTACTGGCAGCCTTGTCGCTACGAAGTTCTTGAATAAAACGGATACCACCAGATATCAAAACTAGAGTGACAATGATGATAGAAGTCGTTGGGTCTTCTTCACCCGGTTTAGCAAGCCAGACATTGGTGATAAAGGAAACCAGAGCAATGACTAAAAGAATAACAGTAAAGGGATTGATGATAGATTCATAAATCTTTTTAATGATAGAATCCTCTTGTCCTTTGGTTATGACATTTTCCCCATAAAGGTCACGGTTTTCTTCTACTTGGTCTTCCTTCAAGCCATCCAAATGAGTCTTGTAGCGAGTAAGGGTTATTTCAAGTGGCTCTTGAAGAGCAGCAATAAGTCTTTCTTTATTTGTTGACATTGGAATCTCCTTATTTAATCAGGAGCCAATCACTTATGGAGTCCCTAAGACACTAATCAGCGATTGACTGGTTAGGTGCGGTTCGGGGTGATCGTCGATTAGTCTCATAGGTTTCTCCTTTCATTTTTTTACATAGTGGGTGGACCTCAGACAAAAGAAAAGAGTCCTACCCATATACAGGTAAGACTCTATAAACTCGAGGTTGATTTTTTAATAGATTCTGTCAAAAAATAGACCGTTCAAGCTTTAGCTCCGCAAGGCGATGAAATGAGCTTAGTCTTGACCTTGGCGATCAGGACTGTTGACCAACGAGTAGTGTCTCCACTGCTTTGCGGTAGTCATCCGTATCCTTGTGGTAGCCTCACCTACCGTATTTCACTGAAAATAATACTCCTAAGGCAGTAACTTGTCAAGGGGAAAAGTTACTTTTTGCTTGAGTGGGTAATAAAAAAAGAGCTTCCGCTCTTTTTTGTAAGATATTCTTTTGTAAAATGGATTTTTTTAGACTTTCCTTAAGTGAGTGCGGACGTCATAGCCAACATAGAAACTTATCTCTTCAATAGGAAAATTAAGAAATCTTTCGTATTTTCTTAGCCTGCACGAAGTCAAGCAATGCAAAGACCAGAATCCAGATGATTAGAGCTATTAAACTAGCTTTTTGATCCTGCCACTTAAAGTGGTCCAAATCACTAAGTGCATTTGTGAAAAGTCCCATGTGACTATATTTTATAACGGTATCAAAGGTATCACTCATGCCTAAAAATGTTGGAATAAAAAGGCTAATCATCGTTACTGGTAGACTAACAATCTGTGAAGAAATTTGAGTCTTACACACCATACCAATAAATAGATAGATAAGCATGACAGCTACCGCAGTTAATAAAACAATAAGATAATAAGTATCTGACTGTTTACCCAAATCAATCTCTAGAATTTTAGGAATGAAAAGAGCTGAAGCAAGACTAATGGCGAATGGGAAAACAAGGGTAGAGATTATGTAATTTTTCGTCTTAACACCACTCAGAAGGAGAGTACGGAGGGTCTTCTTCTCCCTTTCCTCAGACACAATGGTACTAATTGTATTCCCAGTCCCAAATAAAAGGGCCATAGACAAACACATTACAAGCAATCTAACCTTGGATTCTGTATTCAATGCGTCTTGTATCTCAGTGAGTTTTTTATATAGATAAGTAAAGCCAAATGGTAGCAAGACTTGAATCAAGATACTTTTATTTGATAAGATAATTCGGCGTCTGAGCCACATGAGTGATTTTAACTGCTTACGCATTGAGCTTACCTCCTGTTAGTTGGATAAAGACATCTTCCAAGGTCGGTTCACAAGAATGTATGGTTAGAATATCATCAATCTGGCTGACTTGTCCCAACTCTGAAAACGATAGGTAGTTCTCCTCACCAGATTGATAGGTAATTTTGACACGTTTAGCTGTATTGTACTTTTGAATCAGATCACTTGGAGTCCCCGCTTCCACAATTTGTCCCTTATTAAGAAGGACAATCTTGTCACAGAGGATAGTCGCCTCGTGCATATCATGGGTCGTTAGGAAAATGGTTGTCCCTTCTGCTTGCAACTCCTTAATAAGTTCATGAATAGACTGGGAAGTTGACGGGTCCAAGCCTGAAGTCGGTTCATCCAAAAAGAGAACTTGAGGCTTGTTAATAATGGCACGGACGAGTAACATACGTTGTTTCATCCCTGTTGATAACTTTTCAGCCAGCGTTTTACGTCTGTCATAGAGACCCACACGCTTCATCAAATCATCAAGGTTCCCTTGTGGAACATCATAGAACTTTGAAAAAAAGAGGAGATTGTCATAAAGGCTCAACTTTTCATAATAGCCACTATTCTCCGTAATTAGACCGATATTGGTAAGGTCTTCCTCATTCAGATTGGTAGAGGACTTACCTAGAATCGATGATTGCCCTTGGTCTGGTTTTAATTGACCTGTGAGAATATTAATTGTAGTTGTTTTACCAGATCCAGATGGCCCAAGGAAACCTAAAATTTCTCCCTTGTTGACTTCGAAAGTGAGGGAACTTATGGCCTTAAAAGACCCAAAGCTTTTGACTAAATTGTCCGCTTTAATAACCTGCTGAGACATAGTTACTCCTTTAATATTTCTTTAACCTAACACCTATCATTCCATGTGTTTTTGAAAACAAACATGCGTTGACTGAAAAATACAATGTTTTACATTACAGTATTTTAAAATAATAAGAAAAATTAAAAAAGAGCACTTGGCTCTTTCTTACTTTCTTTGCTTGATATAAGTCCCTTGTAGCTTACCGTGTAGAATGTAATCAACAGATTTGAGCTCATCAACAGTCCGACAATCAAGGGCACACATGATGAGACGAAGGTCGTCCTTCCAGCCATTAACGATAGCCACAACCTTATCCACAGGGTAACGTTCCACCAATTCAAGGACAGTTCGTGAGAGGCCTACACCTTTTGCTCCTAGAACCAGACATTTGACCATATCAAGTGGGTTCCGCACGCCACCAGAGGCTAGGATTTCCACATTATCACGAAGGTCTTGGACTTGCAAAAGGGTCTGAACGGTGCTTTGTCCCCAGTCATTGAGGTAATCTCGGTTGCCGCCTCGACTATTTTCAATATAGGCGAAGCTAGTCCCACCACGACCTGAGATATCCACAGTCTTGATACCCTGAGACATGGCATAACGAATGGTTTCCAAATCCATACCAAAGCCGACCTCCTTAAGCACAAGAGGAACTTTTATTTTCTGCGCATAAGTCGCCACATTTTCCTTCCAAGTGTGGAAAATACGCTCTCCCTCAGGCATGAGAAGCTCCTGCATAAAGTTAACATGGAGCTGTAAAAAGACTGGGTTCATCGCTTCCACCGTCTTAATCCCCAGATCCACAGACTTATCCACACCGATATTAGTCGCTAGGTCTAAGTCTGGAAACTCTTGGCGATAGTCAAAGGATTCTGGTGCTTCTCCCTTTAGAGCAGCACTATAGGACCCCGTCACCATGAGAATACCTGTTCGGCTGGCCACCTCAGCTAGTTTTCGATTAACTGCGCCACCTTTGGTAGAACCACCTGTCATGGCATTGATATAAAAGGGAAAATCCCAATCTCGTCCAGCAAAATGTGTGGACAAGTCAATCTGATCTAAATCATAAGTCGGTAGAGACTTGTGGATAAGTTCCATATCGTCAAAACTATTGTAGGGCGACTGGTACTTAAGGGCATAACGGATGTGATCGTCTTTACGATTTGTCATAGGTTATTTCTTTACTTTCTTGCGTGATAATGTCTACTTAGCTGACCCCTAAACCTCATACAAGAGCTCTATTCCTTCCTCTTGCCACCGCTCAACTAAGGTATCTCGGCTTGCTTGGTCAAAGGCAAAGGCGATACCACAGTCGCCACCTCCTGCTCCAGAGGACTTAGCAATGGCATCTAGGCCTTGCTTAGCTTCTTTGAGTTTTTTCAGCTTGGCCACATAAATATCTGGACTAAGTGATTCCAACTGGTCACTGACAGCCTGAAGGCTGCTCTTAAACAAGTTCTTATCTCCTGTTACCAGAGCCTTGATGGCATCTTGAACAGCCACTTCGGTTTCACTTAGATACGTGCTTGATATGCGAGATTTGGCCATTTTAACCATGTCTTTTGAGATAGCAGCTTGCTTGGTCCACCCCACCAAAAAGTGAGCTTTGAGAACTGGCACTATAGGACTGATACGATAGCCCCAGTCTTTTTCCAAAAGCTCTGATAGAGTTATTTGGTCTATAAGCTCTGCTATTTTTGCACGGTCAAAGGAACGATAGGAAATCAGATCCTCGTATACGATACAAGCTAAATCTCCCATAGAACCATTATCTCCCTGCTTGAGAAGGGTGTAGCTAGCTAGCTTAAAGAGAATGTCTTTGGATAAGTCTTTCTGAAGGGCTGCTGCCAAGGCCTTGAGGGTCAATACCACAACAGAACCCGAAGAACCGATACCAAATTTAACCCCATCTCGTTCTAATTTTCCAGTGATGGAAAGGTCCAGAGCGGGTAAATCCTCACCACAGTAGGCTTCAAAAGTATTCAAGGCCTCTTGAATGAGGGCGTAATTTTCGTCTGGCTCACGGCCCACACTATAGTCAAACATATCTGAGGTCAACTGGGTAGTTTGGGCTTCCTTGACCTCTGCCGACATAAAAATAGGAATAAATTGGATTAGGGCTGTCTGCCCAGCTGTTAAGACTGAGTATTCTCCAGCAATGTAGAGTTTCCCACCTGTTTTTACTGTGACCTGATTGACCGACTGTTTAGGCATCTGGCAACTCCTTGGTGCGTGAAACAATGACCTGATAGTCCTGACTGAAATGGTCTGCTAGGCGGTCTAGGTCTTCTTCCAGACAGAGCACCTTAACATTTGGTCCTGCATCCATAGTAAAGTAACACTGCTCACCAGAGGCACGGAGGGCCTTAACCTTGTCCATAGCCTGATAAGAGGCTTCCGTTAGATATGAAAATGGTGGGTTAGCCGTACTTGTTGTTTGGTGCATACGAAGAGCATTAGCTTCAGTGAGCTCACCGACTGCTTGGAAATCATTAGCCTTGAGGTAGTCTAACATATCCTTGTAATCCTGCTCAGACTGTTTAATCCACTCTGGAAAAGAGGTCGATGTTTCGGTACACAATTTCATACCGTCCCGGCTTGATACGGGTTTCTTTTGATCTGTCAAAACCAGCATAATCATGGCCAATTTAAGGTCTGTTTCAACCGGGTAAACCTCACCACTATCCTTGTCCCAGGCTGCCAATGGTCCAAAGAAGGACCGTGATGACGAACCTGAAGCAAACTTGGCAATTTGAGCTAATTCAGACTGCGTTTTTCCGACTTGAAAGAGCTCGTTAGCTGCCTTAACTAGGGCAGAAAGTCCTGAGGAACTTGAGGATAGACCCGCTGCTGTTGGCATGTTGTTCCAAGTTTCAATCTTGACATGTTGGTTTGGATTAGTACGGAAGAGATCTAAAACCTTGCTGGCCTTGGTTGTTTCTTTTTCTCCTTGGAGCTCATCATCGATATACATGACATCACCAGTCGCATCCTCAGGCAGAAAAGATAACTTGGTTTCCGTATACATATTTTCCAAAGTCAGTGAGATACTACTGGTTGAAGGAATCATACGCTCCGCATCCGCCTTACCCCAGTATTTGACAATAGCAATATTTGCGTACGATTTGACGCTTACAGGCTTTCTATCCACGTGTTTACGGCTCCTTTTTCTTGAAGTTTTTTAGCAATCGTTCGGGCTTGGTCTTTAGTACTTGTCAGGGCAATAATACAGCCACCCAATCCTCCGCCTGACATCTTGGCTCCCAGTGCACCATGCTCCAGAGCAGTTGCTACTAGAAGATCCGACAAATCACAAGACACCCCTAAAGATTTAAGGTGATTATGGGCTTGAGACATGATCTGACCAAGAAGCTTTTGATCCTTGGCTTTGAGAGCTAGTTCTGCCTTCTGACTTAATTCGCCCAGTTGGTTGAGATCTGACAAGGCATCTAAACCAATGGCCTCAACCTTTTCCACGGCCTCACGGGTATTTCCATGGATACCCGTATCAGCAATGACCAGATAGGCACCTAAATTGACCTCGATTTCCTTGAAACCGATATTACGCGTAAAGCTAATGGCTTTGTCACTCAAGCAGGTCTTTGCATCTAAACCACTAGGTTTACTATGGGCAATGGTCTCCGCCTGATGGACTAGCATTTCCAAGGTCTCCTGGCTAAGCTCCTGATTAAAATAATCAAAGACCGCTCGAATTGCCGCAATGGCTACAGCCGCAGACGACCCCATGCCACGCTTTTCAGGGACACTAGACTTAATAGCATAGCTGATAGGCTGATTCTTGATTTTCAGATAATTAAGCGCTGAAAAAATCGCCGTCGTCAAGGGATCTTGAGCCTTGAGCGTCAAAGGAGTCTCAGCCGCCTGAATCTGACAGACAACCTCAATATCCTTAAGAGGGAGGGCAAGGGCAGGATGACCATAAACGACCGAGTGCTCCCCCATCAAAATAATCTTACTGTGAGCCTTGCCCACTCCTACTTTCTTAGTCATAAATTACACACACTCACAGACGAATTTACAGGCGAGTGTCTTTCTAGATTTTTCATACAGATTCTAGTGGTGACTCAAGGTCAATCATGCATTCAAAGAGACAAAGAGCACCAATATAAAGAATTTTCTTATAGCACTTCTATCTTATCATCAAAGCGCAAAAAAAGCGACATCTAACCTAGAGTGTCGCTTTGTATTAGAGATATGTTTTCAAAAAAAGAGCCTCTCAGCTCTTTTCATTTTAAATCGCAAACAAATCGTTTAGGTTCTCAGCCATAGTTGGGTGAGTAAAGATTTGTTTAGCCAAATCTGTATATGGAATGTGATGATTCATCGCTAGGGTAATTAGATTGATAATTTCATGAGATTCTTGACCAAAGAGGGTCACTCCCAAAATTCCCTTAGTTTCAGGATTTACCACAGCTTTGAAAGCACCGCGCAAATCACCGTTAACATGACCACGAGGCATACCTGCCACTGGCATTTCTTTAACTGCTACTGGCAAGCCTTGTTCCTTGGCTTGGTCTTCAGTAAGGCCAACCTGAGCCAAAGGTGGGTTTAGGAACATAGCTGTTGGAACAACTCCACGTGTTTCAAGGTTATAGCTACCATCCCCTGTCAAGTAATTAAAGACAATACGGAAATCATCTAATGAAATGTAAGTGAATTGAAGGCCACCATTAACATCACCCACTGCAAAGACACCTGGAACACTAGTTTCCAAATGCTTATTAACCTGAATACCACCACGTTCTGTCAAAGCAATATCGGTATTTTCCAAGTGAAGAGGTTCAATATTAGGCTTGCGTCCTGTCGCATAGAGAAGCGCATCAAAACGGAACTCGCCTTTGTCAGTAACAACGACAACTTCATCACCGTCATTCTTAACTTCAGAAGTTTTAACACCTTGCTCAAAGACAATGCCATCCTCTTCCATGTATTCCTTGGCCAACTTAGCAATAGATGGCTCCACACGTGGCAAGAAGCTAGTCGCAGCATCCAAGACAGTCACTTGGCTTCCCAAACGGTTATAAAGGCCAGCAAATTCAAGACCGATATTACCACCACCTAGGACACCCAGACGTTTTGGCAAGGCTTTAAGGGTTTGAATACCAGTTGAATCGTAGACATGCTCAGTTGTTGTCAAACCAGGAATAGGTAAGACATTAGACACAGCACCAGTATTGATAACAATAGTCTCAGCTGTAAGCTCTTGGCGGTCATCACCAGCTACTACTTCAATAACCTTATTTGACACAAAATGTGCCTCTGCATCAATGACATCAACGCCATTGTCTGCCAACATTTTATAATTCTTAGCATTAAGACGACCAGTCACCGCACCACGTTCTTTCATAGTGTCCTCAAAAGACCAGCCCTTCTCAGCCGCTACAATCATGGTCTTAGTTGGGATACACGCAATATTAATGCAAGTACCACCATACATGGCTTTACTGCGCTCGATGACAGCAACTTTCTTACCAGCCGCATTCATCTTAGCAGCCAGAGTTTTACCGGCTTTACCGAAACCGATAACAATCAAATCATAGTTTAACATTTCTGTGTCCTCCTATCTATTGCCATTCTATCATTTAATTTTTCAGACTGCACATATCTGAACTGAAAATAAAAAGAGGCTACAAGCTCCACTGTAACCCCTTTCTCATTCTATTTTAATAGATTTTCATAAGTCCACTACCTAAGTGTTTTCTCGCAGAAATTCTAATATCATTTTATTAAATTGCTTACTTTCAATAAAGGTCGCGTGTCCTAGTTTGTCAAATTCGTGATAGGAAGCATTTGGAATGCTATTTGCAAGTTCCCTTGCACCATCCACTCCCAGAACCAAATCGTTTTTGGCTCCCAGAACAAGGGTCGGACAAGTGATTTTATCAAGCGAACTATAGCAATCAAAGGCTAGAATTGACTTGGCTAAACCAACAAATCGATGGCGTTTTTCCTTGCTTACAGACTTCAAAAATAATCTGTTAATCACATATAATTTCTTTAAAACAGGTGACGAAAATGATTTACTCACGGAATCCATATTTAGCTGGTCCATATCACCATTTTCTGCCATCTCTATCCATCCTCTGATGGTTTCTCTACTAATAGCATTATTTCGAGAGAATGTCAGAGCTAACACCAGACTAGTCACCTTTTGAGGATACTTGATAGCAAACAGCTGAGCAATCATACCACCTTGTGATATACCTATGATAGAGGCATTAGCAATATGCAATTCTTGTAAAGAATGGTAGAGGTCATCAGCCATATTTTCAATTGAAATGCCTTCTTCGATATGGTCCTTTCTATCAAAAATATAGACCTTGTACTCCTTAGCGTATCGATAAAATAGTGAGTAAATAGTCAGGTTGGACATATCACCTAATCGTTGCAAACTTAATCCCGTAATGATAATAAGAGTTTTGTCTCCCTTACCAAAAGTGACATAATCTACACCTGGGTCCGACAAATGATTTCTTTGAATGGTAAACATTATCTACACACTTTCTATTGTAAGATTTAAGTAGTATCATGCGTCCGGGGCATTATTTGATGCCATGATGATAATACTTACCAAAACAACAAAGGTAACTTGCCAAAGAGTGAAGGCCATGAAATCCCCACCTTTAAAAATAAGTAGGTCACAAACTAAAATAGCCAATAGCACAGCATTTTTTCTAAAAAGTTGGTCACAATTTTTCCAAAAAGTTTCAAAAGAAATATTGGCTCCTATCTTACGAACAAGCCTCACATGATAAATAATCTCAACCAGGGATGCCACAACTACTGTAGTTAGCAGTTCAGTCAAAGAGAC
The DNA here is from genome assembly GCF_001556435.1 of Streptococcus sp. CCH5-D3. NCBI lineage: Bacteria > Bacillati > Bacillota > Bacilli > Lactobacillales > Streptococcaceae > Streptococcus > Streptococcus sp. CCH5-D3. Next base: position 17,338 of record NZ_LSIW01000026.1, on the reverse strand, counting down.
ATCCATACGAAAACCAAAATAAAGAACGACAAGCTGAGAGAAAACAATTGCTGTGAAAACGCGAATATGGTTGGCCACGATAAAACCTCCTAATGGCAAGCATTATAGATACTCATTACTCCCCTTAATATTTCTACTCATTATAGCATAAAATAAGACCAAAATTAGAAAAAATCCATCCTTTGCAAGTACTCACCCCTCAACTAGCAAAAAAATGATTCACTTCTTGTCTCAGACCACAAAAAAAGAGCCAACCAAATCATGGTGCGACTCCTCTTTGTTTATGCTAAATAATCTATTTATGCCAATTCATCAATTGATGTATACTCTCTGTCTAAGCCCTTTGCAACCGGTTTGCTAGTAATATGACCTTGGTAGGTTGTAACCCCTTGACGAAGACCTTCGTCGTCGTTAATGGCTTTTCTGAATCCTTTTCCTGCAAGGGCTTCGATATAAGGCAAAGTGACATTAGTAAGGGCAATGGTTGATGTACGTGCCACAGCTCCTGGGATATTGGCAACGGCATAGTGAAGGACACCATGTGTTTCATAAACGGGCTCATCGTGAGTGGTCACGCGATCCGCAGTTTCAACAACCCCACCTTGGTCAACAGCAACGTCAACAATAACAGAACCTGGACGCATTTGTTTAACCATATCGTTAGTAACAAGTTTCGGTGCTTTAGCACCTGGGATAAGAACAGCACCGATAACCACGTCAGCATCACGAACACTCGCTTCAATATTGAGCGGATTTGACATAAGTGTTTGAATTTGGCTACCAAAGACTTCCTCAAGGACAGACAAACGTTTAGCACTGATATCAAGGATAGTCACTTGAGCTCCAAGTCCAAGGGCAATGCGGGCTGCATGTGTCCCTACGACACCACCACCGATAATAGTCACTTTCCCTTTAGGAACACCAGGTACCCCACCTAGGAGAACGCCAGAGCCACCCTCTTGTTTGGTCAAGAAGTGAGCACCGATTTGAACGGCCATACGTCCTGCAACTTCACTCATTGGAACCAAAAGTGGTAGGTGACCTTCTTGGCCACGTACTGTTTCATAGGCCACACCTGTTGTCTTAGCATTGACCATAGCATCTGCCAATTCTGGAGCTGCTGCCATGTGCAAGTAGGTAAAGAGTAAAAGATCCTCACGAAGGAAGCCATATTCTTCAGCAAGTGGCTCCTTAACTTTAACAACAAGTTCTGCTGCCCATGCTTCTGCAGCAGTTGCAACGATTTTAGCACCTTGATTGGCATAATCTGCATCCGCAAAACCAGAGCCAAGGCCTGCATTTGTTTCGATTAACACGACATGTCCCTTAGCTACAAGACTTTGCACACCAGCAGGCGTTAGAGCCACACGGTTCTCGTTATTTTTGATTTCTTTTGGAATACCAATTAACATACGTTTCTCCTTATTCGGAAGTTATAAGGTCAACCATCAAAAAGATGACTTGACCACTCCCTATCTATTATTTTGAAATGATAACGCTTTCATTTTATCTAAAAAACTCAAAAATAGCAAGTGAAAAATCTTCCCTCCCTTTCTAAGTCCTGAAATCTTGCTTCTAAAATACGACAAAAGAACCCAACCAATCGGCTGGGTTCTTAAGTGTAAACTAAATGATCAAAAGAATATTTTTCCTTAGGCACGTCCTCCTTTTCAATATCAAAAGTAGTACCAATTTAAAGTCCTTAAGCTTTATTTAAAACTCTTAACAAAATAATCAAAGAGTCCTTGGTCTTTTAAGAGCTTATGTCCCAAGAGAAACTCAGGATGCCAATGAACACCTATAAATGGGGCGTCAGTGAAGCTCTCAACTCTCTAACAGGGTTTTCATTACTGGTAATACCGATTAAGGGAATGGTCATTTGCCTTTCTCCTTAAAATAGTCAAGTAGGAAAAGGGCGTTTTCCACATAGTAATTCACAGCTACTGGCAAGGCCTCATCTTTCACAAGGAAATCATCATGGTGCCAGTCTGGTGCATTTTCTTCACCATTTGAGCCAACAAAGGCAAAGACTCCTGGTATTTCCTTTTGATAGGCCGCAAAGTCTTCGCCCCCTGTTGATGGCAGCGTTTCAATCACTTCTGCAAAGGCCTTAGAATTTTCAAAGATGAGTGGTGTGAGTGTCTGGTCATTGTAGGTCACGTAAGGTGAATTACCCCAAGTAATGTCAACTTGAGCACCAAACTGATCCGCTGTCGCCTGAACAACCTTTTCAAAGCGAGCAATGACATCTTCACGAACCTTAGGCTCAAAGGTACGAATTGTTCCTTCAAAAAAGCCTGCTGCTGGAAGAACATTCCAGGTATTTCCAACTTCGATATGAGTAACTGACAATACTGCTGATTCAAAGGGCGATACCGTACGAGCAACAATCTGTTGTAAATTGTTGATGATGATCGTAGTGACCAAGACCGTATCCACACCCAAATCAGGACGGGCCGCATGGGACGAAACACCTTTAATATCAACCCTAAACTGCTCCACACCTGCCATGATAGCTCCCGAACGAAGACCAATCTGACCAGGTTTCAAGTGAGGATTATTGTGATAACCGATGATAGCTGACACACCGTCAAGACCACCCGCTTCAATGACCTGATAGGCCCCTTGGAAATTTTCCTCGGCTGGTTGAAAAATCAAGCGAACAGTCCCCTTAAGCTCGGCTTCTCTTTCTTTTAAAAGCTGAGCAGCTCCGAGAAGAGAGGTCTGGTGAAAATCATGACCACAAGCATGCATGGCCCCATTGTCGCTAGCATAAGGAAGTCCTGTCTTTTCCTTAATCGGTAGGGCATCAATATCAGCACGCAAAGCAATAATCGGATGACCTGACCCAACCTCAGCGATAAGTCCTGTCTTCAAGGGATAATTTAAAGGCTCAATACCTAGATTTCTCAAATAGCCTTTCAAAAAGACTGTCGTCTCGTGCTCCTCCTCAGAAACCTCTGGATGTTGGTGAATCTGATGACGTGTCTTTGCTAAATGATTATAAAATGCTTCTGTCATAATGAACCTCCCTCTCTGATTAGACTTGGTCATTGCTCCTGACTTACTTCAGTTCTCAATCGAATTGATACCATCATACCACCAGAAACAAGGATTGAGAAATTAAAAAAACTTATGGAATGCCATAAGTTTCACTTATACCCCTAGAAAAGACCGTCGTTATGGACCTTACAGTATTAAGCCTAGTGATAGGATAGACCTATCAGGAGATTGAAAGTTCCTATCATACCTTAATAATAAGAAATGACTAGCCAAGATAAGTACGTAAGATTGCTTTTTCCGCTTCGGTCAACGTTCGGTAGGAACCTACAGCTATCCCTTCATCAAGCTTAAACTCTCCAAAAGAAATACGCTTAAGATAGGTTACCTTGACGCCATAAGCCAAAAACATCTTTTTCACTTGATGAAACTTGCCTTCCGAAATCGTAATTCGAGCACAGCTCTTGTCACTCGCAGAACTTAAAACTTCCAGCTGAGCTGATTGACAAATAGTCCCATCTTCAAAGACAACACCAGACTCAAAAAATGCAGGGGCATCAGGCCCCAGAACATCATTGACCTCGACATAATAAGTCTTAGCCACATGATAACGTGGGTGAAGCAGGGCAAAGCCCAAGGGACCATTGTTAGTAATCAGCACCAATCCTTCCGTATCTCTATCCAATCGCCCAACAGGATAAAGCCCCTCTCGCTGATCTTCAGGCTTAATCAAATCAATGACTGTTTGGTGTTCCTTGTCCCTTCGAGCTGACACTACACCTGCTGGCTTATTCATAAGGTAGTAGACTTCTGGCGCATGCTCCAGTTCCTTACCAGAAACCGTGATGGTTTGAAGACTAGCATCCACATTAAGATTATCTTGTTCAGCCAAGATGCCATCCACATATACCTGACGGCTACGAATAAGCTTCTTGACTTGATTGCGAGAACCATAGCCCGCCTGTCCTAATAATTTATCTAAACGCATAACCCTATTGTACCACGGATAAGCTTGGTCTAGCAGACTAAAAAAGCCTACCTAAAAGGTAGACTTATACTACTAACAATTACACATTCACATGGAAGATATGCCCAACCAAGAAGGTCACAAGCATGGTCAAGAGTCCCACTGTCAAATTACGCAACATAGCTTGTTTAATAGGTGCTTTTCCGAGCTTGGCACTAATATAGCCAGTCAAGAGCAAAGTCAGGGCAACCACAACCACTGTTACAGGAATACGGTAAGGCTCTGGGAACAGCATGATAGCTAGTGCTGGTGGCAAGGAACCAACTGAAAATGCCAAGAAACTAGATACGGCAGCATGCCATGGATTGGTAATTTCATTCAAGTCCACTCCATATTTTTCTTCAACCAAGACCTTGATAGGATTTTTACTGAAGGCTTGATTGACCTTGACTTCGGCTGCTGTTTCGCAATCCCCCTGACTGAGGAAGGTTTGGTACAAACTCTCTCTAGCTGCTTCAGGTGAGCGATCCAGGAGAGCTTGTTCCTTAGCGATGGCAGCTTCTTCGGTATCTTTTTGCGTTGAGACACTGACATATTCGCCACCGGCCATCGAAAAGGCACCGGCAAAAATCGCTGACAAGGCAGAAATCAAAATAAACCAGATGTTTGATGTCGCACTAGCCACACCGATAACCACTCCCGCAATGGAAATGATTCCATCATTGGCACCTAAAACACCAGCTCTCAAAATATTTAAACGCTCTGCAAAATTCTTATCTTCCAATTTATTTGCTCCTTATTTAGAATCATTCTAAATAGTATTATAACAGTTATTTAGAATAATTACAAATAAGAAAACTAAAAAGTAGAATTTTTAAGGTTCACTCCAGTCACACGCAAACTCCAATGCTAATAAAGCTACCTTGTCCTTTTCATCCAAATCTGCATGATTCATCAAGTTACGGGCATCCCAATTACCTTCAGAAAGGTGATCTGCAGCATAGAAGAAATGACAGATCTCAACACCTCTAAACTTTGCTAAAGCTGCAACTGCTGAACATTCCATATCCACACAAATGGCTCCTGCTGCCTTTCGAGCTTTGAGTTTACCATTCGTCTCACGGTAAATGCCATCAGTTGTCCAAACTTTGCCTTCCTTATGAGAAATCTGACGTTCATTGAGATAGGAACGAAAACGGTCTAAAACACCCACATTTACCGCAATCTCATCGCTGGCTTCCACATAGTGAAAACTCGTCCCTTCATCTCTAAGGGCATGACTAGGAATAATAATAGAAGTCTCTTTAATATCTTCATCAAGAACACCACAAGTCCCAAAGAGTACAAGTTTATCAGCTCCCAAGGCGAAAATATCCTCTAAAATAGCCACACAGGCAGAGGCGCCTACAGGTGCATTAAAAAGAGCCAACTCCTGCTCTGCAATAACAAGCTTATAAATCGGAATAGCCACATTCGCCATGGACGTCTCATAGATAAGTTCATGGGGAAACATCTCAATCATTCGTTGAAAGGTCGAACGAGAAAAACAGGACACAGCTATTTTAGGAAACCCCTCAAGAGGCTCATTCAAGTCCTCGGGATTGATAATCGCTTGTCTATTCGCATCAAATTCAGTTAGTAGCATACGTGACCTCCTTAATTTTAGGACCCATTATAACATAAAAAAATCAGACCAAACAGAACAGTCTGATTCTATCACTATTTATTCTTCATTCTCCAAATCGTCCAGCTGTTTTTCGAGACGTCTTCTCTCATATCTTCCCAATGCAACGATAGACCAATTCATAAAAAAGACAAAGGGAATATACAAAATATAAGTAAGTGGCCAAGCCATGAGATATCTAGGATCCAGGGGATTATTATGATAGACATTGTGGTTAAACCGATAGTTAGCTGACATTATCATAAGAGTGATAAGCGCAGTCACCAGTAAACAACCTAAGACTGTCATTCCGGAACCCCCAAATGTGTTAACACTAAGTCGTTCAGATCTATAAATAGACCAAATCCATGCTATCAACATTGGAAAGGTCAAGTAATTAGAGGTGATGACCCCCTTGTTAAAGAAGGAGCTATAGACCAAGCATGCAAGTGTCCCTGCAATCATTATGTAAAAACATTCGGCACCAACTTTATTATTTAGAGCTTTTTCGCGTTCATCTGTAACTTTATTATTAACAAGCTTAAATTTCATCATCTTTACTTCCTTCCTAAATCTCCCAAAACAGTTGATCCAAGGTCCTGTCCAGTGTTTTGCAAATGGCAATACATAGGGCTAGACTGGGATTGTACTTTCCAGCTTCAATCAACCCTATGGTTTGTCTTGTTGCACCTACCGCTTCTGCCAAGTCACCCTGGGTCATATCATGCTCTGCTCGAGCTGCTTTTAAGCGTAAATTCTTTGCCACATGCCCCCTCCTTTTTCATCATATCTGATATTATCGTCGAAATTGACTAGGTTCACCATCTGTTTTCATCTTAATTATACACTATATATTTTCATTTGCAATATATATATGTCATTATTTTAGAAATAAATTGCAAAAAAAGAGCCGAGAACTCTCTCAGCTTCTTCACTATTTAAACTTAAGCAGGTGTTACATCCAAGCTTTCACCAATTGCCGCAAGACGTTCGACAACTTCTTCTTGGTTCAAACCATTTTCAGAGACATAACGGTTGCGTGGGTGAACACGGCATTCATGTGAGCAGCCACGAAGGTACTTGTCTTCATTTTCCTCTGAAGCAAGCATACGACGGTTACAGAATGGGTTACCGCAGTTGACATAGCGTTCGCAAGGCGTCCCATCGAACCAATCCTTACCGACAACGACAGGATCTACATGGTTGATGTCAACGGCAATACGCTCGTCAAAGACATACATCTTACCATCCCAAAGCTCCCCTTGAACCTCTGGATCTTTTCCGTAAGTCGCGATACCACCGTGCAATTGACCAACATCTTTGTAGCCTTCACGGACCATCCAACCTGAAAATTTCTCACAGCGTACACCACCAGTACAGTACACAACCACGCGCTTGTCCATGAACTCTTCTTTATGGTCACGGACCCATTGTGGCAATTCACGGAAGTTGCGAATGTCTGGACGAATGGCTCCACGGAAGTGACCAAGGTCATACTCATAGTCATTACGTGTGTCAAGGACAACTGTGTCCTCATCTAGAAGGGCGTCTTTAAACTCTTTTGGTGACAAGTAAGCACCCGTTGTTTCAAGCGGATTGATGTCGCTGTCAAAGTTATCATCCTCTAAACCAAGGTGAACGATTTCCTTCTTGTAGCGAACAAACATCTTCTTGAAAGCTTGCTCCTCTTCCTCATCAATCTTGAACCAAAGGTCCTCCATCCCTGGAAGGCTGTGAACATAGTCCATGTATTTTTGAGTGGTTTCATAGTCACCAGAAACCGTTCCATTAATTCCCTCGTCGGCGACCAAGATGCGTCCTTTCAGACCGATTGACTTACAGAAAGCCAAGTGGTCAGCCGCAAATTGCTCAGCATTTTCGATGGGAAGGTATTTATAATAAAGCAATACTCGAATAGGTTTTGCCATTGTATGTCCTCTTTCTTTATGAAATATCTATATCTGTTGTTTGATAGTCAAAGTCAACTTAACTATTATAGCGCTATCAAAGAGGGCTAGGCAATTGATTTGCTTGGAAGTGACTTTTCACAAAAGAAAAAGGCTGAGCGCTAAATGCCTCAACCTGAGTTTCGTGGATTGATTTTCCACAAGATAGCATTACAATTTCGCAGCGGCTGCCTCATCTAGGATAAGAGTCACATCTGGATGATTTTGTAGGACACTAGCTGGTACTTCCTCTGTCACAGGACCCTTGACCATCTTGAAAATGGCATCTGCCTTCTTGTCACCATAGGCAAACAAGATAATCTTCTTAGCAGCCATAATAGAAGCAATTCCCATCGAAATAGCCTTAGTAGGAACCTGATCACGACTAGCAAAGAAACGGCTATTGGCTTCAATGGTGCTGTCAGTCAAGTCGACCACATGAGTTTGACTATCAAAAGGCGTACCTGGCTCATTAAAACCAATATGCCCATTACTTCCGATTCCTAGGATTTGCAGGTCAATGGCATGTTGTGCCAAGACGTCATCGTAATCCTTAGCCGCCTGCTCCAAGTCCTCAGCCATGCCGTCAGGCAAGAAGCTCTCCTTAAATGGCTTAGCATCAAAGAGTTGAGCCTTCATAAAGGCATGGTAGCTCTGCTCATGGTCTGGTGCTAGTCCAACATATTCATCCAAATTGACGCTGTAAAGTTCTGAAAAATCCACGTCGCTTTCAACCATCTCTTGGTAAAGAGCGATAGGTGAACTACCTGTCGCCAAGCCCAATGTTTGAGCACCTGCTGCAAGGCTCTCTTTAAGAAGATCAAAGGCAACTTGGCCTCCCTCAACTTGATTCTTAACTAAAATCTTTTTCATTCTATTCACCTCAATATTGGTATATACCATTTTCTTTATTATCTCTTTTTTTAACCTTTTTGTCAAGCGCTTTCACTCAACTCCTTTAATGACGGTCGCCCTATATCGTGCTATAATAAAAAGGCTGAACATTTTTAAACGAGGAAAGAAATGAATACAAACGATTTTGATTTTGAACTGCCAGAGGAACTGATTGCTCAAACCCCATTGGAACAACGTGATGCCTCTAAACTCTTGGTCATTGATCCTGTAACCAAGGAAATGACTGATACCCACTTTGACCACATCATCGACCAGCTTAACCCTGGCGATGCCTTGGTCATGAACAATACACGTGTGCTTCCAGCCCGCCTATATGGTGAAAAGCCTGATACCCACGGCCATGTGGAATTCCTACTTTTGAAAAATACCCAAGGGGATAAATGGGAAGTATTGGCCAAACCAGCCAAACGCCTTAAAGTAGGTGCTAAAGTCAGTTTTGGCGATGGCCGCTTGACTGCCACTGTCACTGAGGAACTAGATCACGGTGGTCGAATCGTAGAATTTAGCTACGACGGTATCTTCCTTGAGGTCTTGGAAAGTTTGGGCGAGATGCCACTGCCACCTTATATCCATGAAAAATTAGAAGACCGTGACCGTTACCAAACGGTCTATGCCAAGGAAAATGGCTCTGCCGCTGCTCCTACAGCTGGCCTCCATTTCACTCCTGAATTACTTCAAAAGATTGAAGCTAAAGGTGTAAAATTGGTCTACCTCACCCTTCACGTTGGACTGGGAACCTTCCGACCTGTTTCTGTCGATAATGTCGACGAACATGAGATGCACTCAGAATTTTACACCCTCAGCCAAGACGCTGCCGATACACTCAATAGTGTCAAAGCCGCTGGAGGACGCATCATTGCAGTGGGAACAACCTCTATTCGAACACTAGAAACAATCGGCAATAAATACGATGGTCAACTCCAAGCCGACTCAGGCTGGACCAATATCTTTATCAAACCAGGCTACCAATTCACAGTCGTAGATGCCTTTTCAACCAACTTCCACCTTCCAAAATCAACCTTGGTGATGTTGGTTTCAGCCTTTGCTGGCCGTGAATTCGTCCTTGATGCCTATAAACACGCCGTCCAAGAACGCTACCGCTTCTTCAGTTTCGGAGATGCCATGTTCGTCACACGACCTGCTGAGAAATAATATTGATTTTGAGACTTTTCCCTATAGGAGAAGTCTCTTTTATTGCTCGTCAAATTCAGAAAAAATCCACCAGCTATGAACTGATGGATTTTTTATTTATTTCTCTGCAAACTGGCTATTATACAAGTCGTAATAGAAGCCTTTATCTGCAAGGAGGGATTCATGGTTCCCTTGTTCGATGATTTGACCATCTTTAAGGACCAAAATCTTGTCTGCTTCTTGAATCGTTGATAAGCGGTGGGCAATGACAAAGCTTGTTCGACCCTGCATGAGAGTCTTCATAGCCTTTTGAATCAAGAGTTCCAGACGAGTATCAACTGATGAGGTTGCCTCGTCCAAAATCAAGATTTTAGGATCAGCCAAAAGCGCACGCGCAATGGTCAAAAGTTGCTTTTGTCCCAGTGAAATGTTACTTGATTCCTGGTTCATTTCCATGTTATAACCGCCAGGTAGCGTACGGATAAAGTGGTCCACATTGGCAGCCTTAGCGGCTTCAACAATTTCTTCATCAGTTGCCTCAAGATTACCAAAACGAAGATTTTCCTTGATAGTTCCTTCAAAGAGCCAAGCATCCTGAAGCACCATACCAAACTGTTTACGATAATCCTGACGTGATAAGTTACGAATATCATGACCATCAACCGAGATAGAACCTGCAGTCACATCATAGAAACGCATGAGAAGATTGATAATCGTTGATTTTCCGGCACCAGTTGGGCCGACAATAGCGACCATTTCGCCAGGATTGACTTCAAGATTAAAGTCACGAATCAAAGGTTTATCAGCCACATACTGGAAGTCTACATGCTTAAAGCTAACTTGACCGGTCAAATCTCCTTCAAGCACTTCAGTAGCATCATTAGCCTCGTCTGGTTCATCCATCAGTTGGAAAATACGGTCCAAGGAAGATTTAGCACTCTGCAATTGCCCAGCCAACTGAGTCAAGTTCTGAATAGGTTGGTTAATCTGCCAAACGTACTGAACAAAGGCCTGCATATTACCAATCGTCAGACGACCAGCCAAGACTTGCAAACCACCTAGAACAGCGACAATTAGATAGGTCAAGTCAGATAAACCGTTAAGAACCGGCATCATAAGTCCTGAAATGAAATTAGCCTTAAAGCCTACCTTCTGAAGGTCTTCCGTGATTTCTTTAAAGTCGTCCAAGGATCTATCCTCACGGCCAAATAGCTTAAGCACATTGAAGCCGGTCAGATTTTCCTGAACAAAACCATTAAGAGTACCTAGGGCATCAGCCTGCTGTTTAAAGTAGGGCTGAGACTTACTCATGATAAAGCGGGCACCAAAGAAAGTAATCGGAATAGTGATGACAACTATAGTTCCTAATTGAAGATTAAGGTAAAGCACTGTTCCAATAACCAAGGCTAGAGTAAAGACGGCATTAACAACCTGCAAGAATGACTGCTGCAAGGCATTAGATACTGTCTCGACGTCACTAGTAAAGCGGCCCAAGAGGTCCCCAAACTGGTGCTTATCAAAGTATGACACTGAGGTACGATTGATTTTCTCAGTCATCTCATTACGCATATCTTGAACCGTTGCTTGCACAGCATTGGTCATGAAATAGTTGGAATAGTAGGCGGCCAACTCATAAATAAGACCACGCAAGAGATAAACAACTAGAACCCAACCAACATAGGAGACGTTGATACGAGCACCTTCCACACCTTTGATGATGGCCAGCGTATTTTTAGTTAACTCGGTAATAGCTAAACCAATGACCACTGGCTCAAGAACACTCATGATAACACTAACAATTTTCAGGAAAATGGCTAGGTAAAGCGGGAAACGATAAGCCTGCAAGTAGGACCAAAGGCGGCCAAAACTTGAGGAATGATTTGTTTGCATTTTATTTTTCTTCATTTTGACCTCCTTCTAGTCTTCTGTAAGACTCTTTTGATTTAGTTGAGAATTGGCAATTTCACGGTAAATCTCATTGGTTTCCATAAGCTCTTCGTGGCGGCCACGACCCACGATTTCACCCTTATCAAGAACGATAATCTGGTCTGCATCCATGATAGTCCCTACACGTTGAGCCACAATCAAGACTGTCGCATCCTGGGTCACTTCTTTCAGACGACGGCGCAAGGTCGCATCAGTCTTGTAGTCCAAGGCAGAGAAGGAATCATCAAAGATGTAAAGATCAGGACGTTTAACCACAGCACGTGCAATTGACAAACGTTGCTTTTGTCCCCCAGAAAGGTTGCTACCACCCTCAGCCAAGTGAGAATCGTAGCGTTCTTCCTTGCTGTCGATGAATTCCTTCGCCTGAGCGACATCCGTAGCTTGATTCAATTCTTCATGACTGGCATTTTCCTTACCATAACGGATATTTTCACCGATGGTTCCTGTAAAGAGCAGGGCTTTTTGTGGAATAAAGCCAATCTTACGACGAAGAGCCTTAAGATTATAGTCACGAACATCCACACCATCAACAAGAATGCGTCCAAGTGTCACATCATAAAAGCGTGGAATCAACTGTACAAGTGATGATTTTCCTGAACCCGTAGACCCAATAACGGCAATGGTTTCACCAGGTTTTGCCTTGAAAGAAATGTTGTGTAGGACAGGACTTTCAGTTTCACCAGGATAGGCAAAGGTCACATTGTCAAATTCCAAATATCCCTTAGTCTCGGTTTCTGTCACGCCATCTTCATTTGGATTGATAGAAATCGGCATGTCCATAATTTCCTGCAGACGTTCACTAGACACCGCCGTACGAGGATACATGGTAAAGAGGTTGGCTAGGAAAAGGAAAGACAATAGCGCATGGAAACTGTACTCAATAAAGGCAACCAAATCCCCGATTGCCAAAGTCCCAGAACCTAATGGCTCAAGGGCAAACCAAACAATTGCCACAATCATGGCGATGATGATTTGCACAAAAAGTGGCTCAGTCAAACCAGTTAATTTAAAGAGCTTGTTTGAATTATCCGCATAGACAGCATTTTCAGAAGCAAACTTCTTCTCTTGAAAATCTTCTCTAGCGAAAGCTCGGATGACACGAAGTCCAGTCAGATTTTCACGAGCGTACTGGTTAATCTTGTCGAGTGTTGCCTGTTGCTTCTCAGAAAGCGGACGTGTTTTTACCGCCACATACCAGACTACTACGGCTAGGAAAGGCAAGGAAATTGCCACAATCCAAGCCAAAGATGGACTTGTCGTCAAAATCAAAAAGACACTGGAAACCATCATCAAAGGAGTGATAACCCCTAGCTTAAGAACCTGATCCGCAAACTGCATAAGCACAAAAGCATCTGATGTAATACGAGTCACCAAAGAGGATACCCCTATCTGCTCATACTCGTGGTGGGAATACTCCTGAAGCTTAGCATAAATGTCATTACGCATGACTTGCACCATAGTAGTGGTCAACTTTCCAACCGCATAGGACAGAAGTATACGACCAACAATCCCAGTCAAAACTACACCAAACATGACCCAAGCATAAGCGTAAAGCTTATCAACATCACCACGGTTTATTCCCTCATCAATCATTCTGGCAAGAACCGTCGGCAAACCCAAGTTAGCAATAACAAATAAAATGGCTGCCGTAAAATTCATTGCTAGCCACTTAGGATAACGTCTGAGATAAGACCAAATATAAGCCATAAATTTCTCCTTTTCTTTTTAGCATTTACCATGCCTTTAAGATTTTTATAGTTATTTACAACCACTAAAGCCGTAAAAGACACAGAAAAAAGGGCGTGACAAGCACGCACATCACCTACATTCTAACAAATGAAAATATTAAAAGCAATAGAAAAAACCAGAGCTGATGCCCTGGTTTTCTTTATTAAGCGACTTGATATGTTCACGGATAAAAAGAGGTTCACCAAGTTCCTGCTCCAAATCTTTTAACTGACGACTGAGTGTCGGCTGAGTAATCATCAGCTTCTCAGCTGCCTTGGAGATACTCCCCTCCTCAGCAATAGTAATAAAATAACGAAGCACTCTTAACTCCATGCCATCCTCCTAATTTTCCTCATAAGATTTAAACGGTTGATTCTTCTCAGGATATCGGTCTGGTGTAATGGCGAGTCCCATTTGCTCTTTTTCGTGATATAACTCTTTCATAAGCGACCACATCATCAACACTAGTACTATGGAAAATGGAAAAGCGACAATAATGAGCGTGTTTTGTAAAGCTGTCAATCCACCAGAAAACATGAGTGCAATAGCAATCAAGGCCAGCATGACACCCCAAATCACCTTTTTACGATTACTTGGATTTAGATTGCCATCTTCAGACAACATGGCCAAAACATAGGTGGCAGAATCCGCCGAGGTCACAAAGAAGGTTAAAACTAAAATAATTGCCAGGAGTGAAAGGACACTTCCCAGAGGATATTCATTAAAAGAGGCAAAAAGAATTTCTTCTGTGGCAAAACGTATCAAATTAACCCCCGAATCTTGTAGTGAAGTAGATAAGGTACCAAAAGCAGAAAACCAGATAAAACTAAGGACTGTTGGTGCCAAAAGCACTACTGTCAAAAATTCGCGAATAGTCCGACCTTTTGAGATACGGGCAATAAAGACGCCCACAAAAGGTGACCAGGAAATCCACCATGCCCAGTAAAAAATGGTCCATTGGTTAATCCAAGCCCGCTTGGTCTCATCAAAAGCCGCCGCCCGAAAACTCATACGGAAGAAGTTTTGAAAATAAAGGCCGATAGAGTCTGTCATGGTGTCAAATATCTTAACCGTTGGCCCCAAAACTATGACTCCAGCAAGCAAGACAATAGCTAAAATCAAGTTTGTATTAGATAGGATTTTAACACCCTTTCCTAAACCTGATAAGGCAGAAATAAGAAAAAGAATTGTCGCAATGATGATAATGATGACTTGCACAAGACTATTATTAGGAATACCAAAGACATAGGAGAGACCACCATTGATTTGTGAGGCACCAAAGCCGAGCGTTGTCGCTACCCCAATCACTGTCGCAATAATGGTGATGGTATCGATAATGGTTGCTATTGGTCCGTCCGCATATTTTCCAAAAAGAGGCTTAAAGACGACTGAGAGCTGATATTTCTCCCGTTTACGAAAGCCAAAATAAGCCAAAGACAATCCCACCAGGGCATAGACCGCCCAAGCATGAAATCCCCAGTGAAAAAAAGTAAAACGAAAAGCATCTGCGAGAGCATCCGCACTGCCTATTTCTGCATTGGGCGTCGAGATAGCAAAGTGACTCAAAGGCTCTGCTGCCCCATAAAAGACCAGACCAATCCCCATTCCAGCAGAAAACATCATGGCAATCCATGACGTCGTCGAATGCTCTGGCCGACTCGTGGGATTACCCAAGCGAATCTGCCCTATCGGACTTACAATTAAAAAGACACAAAAAATTAAAATCCCCGTAACCAATAACAAGTAAAACCAGCCAACACTAGTTGTTAAGAGATTTTTTAAGTAAGAACTAATATTTTGAAACTGCTGGGGAACAAAGAGCCCTAACAAGACTAAAATAAATATGATGACGAGCGAAAGCTGAAAAACTTTTGTTATTTTAGAATGCTTCACCATTTTACCTCCTTATGTGTTCTTAGTTATAGAAAGTTTTTGAGAAAACTTAAAATTCTATATGGTTTCATTGTAACACAATTGTTTAATTTATACATATAACAACCGAATTCATCAAATCAGATTAAACCTGTTTGTTCCATTTCATTTACCAGTTGAGTTGCTTTTAGATTATCAACTCCCATGATGGTCATGATATGGCTCTTCACGATTTGACGTGATGACTGTTCTTCCTTTTGCATAATTACCTCCGAAACGCAAAAAAAGGGTAGACAATCTAGTGTCTACCCCCGAAAGTTTATTAAAACAAAAAACTGCCAAAGAATTTTTGGCAGGATTTTTGGCAGGAAACCAAATCAATTTATCAGTTTCTATCAATCGCTTATCGTAATAAAAAACCAGAGCTTATGCCCTGGTTTTCTTTATTAAGCGACTTGAGTCGTTACCTTATTATTTAAGAGTAACTGAAGCAGGTTTATGCTAACTACTGATATTATCTAGTTTATTTAGTTGATTTACATTTTGGCAGTTTTTTTGGCAGGATACTAAAAAATTTTTGATTGTAAAATATTCTGAGTGATTTTGTCAGAAATCCCGATTACATCATTATGATACCAATGACTGTAAACATTTAAAGTCGTTGATTTATCAGCATGACCAAGTCTATGTGAAACATACAGTGGATCCATCTTAAGAACATTAAGAAGATAAGATGCATGACTATGACGCAAGCCCTTACCAGTAATCTTTGGAACATCTACAATCTCAGCCTGTCGCTTAATAATACGACAAATAGTTGATTTACATAAGGGCTTACCAAATCGAGATAAAACATAATCATCTTCGCCATTTTGCACTTGAACTTCACGCCAATCTGTTAATACTTCTAAAGTTACATCGTCTAAATCAATTTTACGCAATCCAGCAACCGTCTTTGTCTGCTGCTTAGCATACCAATTTCCATTTTCATCTTTTTCAAGTGTTGCATGGACATTAAGAAGCTTTTTATCAAAATCAATATCTTTCCATTTCAGTGCCAGTCCTTCGCTCACGCGCACCCCCGTCATATAATACAGCCAAATTGTTGTGTAACGATGTCTATCCTCATACTCCGAACGATCAAAAGCTCTCATCACCTTTTTAAACTCTTCAAATGTCCAAAACTCAGTTACTGGATGTTTACCTTTCGGATTATCTAACCCTAAACATGGATGTTTGGAAATATAACCCAACCGTTCTGCATAACCAAGACATGCTTTAAAACGTGACCACAAATTCTTTGCATAATTTTTAGAATAATCATTAATAAGACGAATTCTAAACAACTCACATTCTTGAGGGGTAATAGCTTTTAGCTGTTTTTTTCCAAAAGAAGCTACAAAAAGGTTATGATGAGCCATCGCCGTCTTATAGGTAGAAAAGTCAACTTTTTGTTTATAGGCAGGTAAATAAATATCTTTCATATAGTCTGCAAATGATATATTGTAATGTTCAAGAGTTAACTTTCTTCCATTTTCGTATTTAATACGAACAACCTCATCATATGCTTCTTTTTGACTTTCGAAAGGTTTTCCTTCCTTAGTTCTACGCGCTTTGTGCTGAACCCTTTTTCCAGAAATTGGGTCTTTTCCAAGTTCAATGCTAATATAAATTCTATCTTTTTTATCAACATAAACGCAAGGATATTTTTTTGTTTTAGATACCATCTGTTTTCTCACTTTCTTTTTTGTTTTCAGAAAGCGAAATCCCTCCAAGAAGTTTCTCCACTATACCCCTTGGAGCTATACCTAATCTTTTATTGTCAAAGGGCGATCTTATTAATTGTACACTATTTGAATCATTAATTCTATCTTTTTTAAACTTCTCCACCGCGATAAGTTTTGCATCACGAATAATATTACGAGCTGTCTTCTCCGGAAACCCGAGCTCCATTAATTCTTTATATGTAACAGTTTTTTCCATTTGTTACTCCCTACTTTATTATTAAAAGAAACTTTTCTATTTTAAATCTTCTAAATCAATTCATTTCTCTTTTACTTAATTTACTCTCATTGCAACAGCAAACCTATTATTCTCTTGACTCTTTTACTTAATTTATTATTTATCTCACCTATTATATAGAAGAAAAATAGTTTTATTTGTAGTTCA